>CBDUAX010000204.1:0-7899 GCA_965365235.1 uncultured bacterium | reverse complement strand
GGCAGGCGGTCTTATCGAGCGCCTTGCACCCGTCACATTTGTCCGGGATCACATAACTCGGCATGCTGGTCCATCCTTTCCGCCCCGGAGCGGGCGACTTGGGGTACCCACCTGTCTGTGAAAAAATTCACGCAAGAAATCAAAAAAAAGAAAACCCCGTGGAGGCAGACTCCCACGAGGCGATTTAGCCGCAAATTTCGGCCAGTGATTCATCCGTGTTTCGGAGTTTAGCGGGCGAGACTCGTTGTTCATTTCGCCTGCTCTCTCACGCAACATTCGCGCCAATCTGCTCCCCTGAAAAAGGGCCGTGCTTTGGCCCATGCCACCTGGGGAGCCTGGAGCCATCCCTGGCGCCGGAATCTCTCGAGAACCACTGAAAAACAAGGGTGTTCCATGAATCGCGACAAACTTCACGAAATCCTGCACACTCCCAGATCTGCCGTCCCTCAGGGCTCCCGAGATATTTTTCACGAAATCGAAACTCACCTGCAACTTTCCCTGGTTTGAGAATGGTTTTCAACCCTTAACCTGGTGTCGCATCCTGACCCCACGCTGGGACAATTTGGCCTTGGAAGAGGGCTCATTTTTCGGGGGGCGGACAAGGCTCCTTGCAGGGGCCGTCCAAGGTTGGGAGGGTCCGTGGATCGTCATTCCCTGGCTGGTTTAGATGGTATGCCACCTGAGCCAGACCGAGGGAAATGTGCTCGTTTCGAATCAAGACGCCGGGTGGTGCCTGGAGGCGCGTGGGGGAAAAGTTCCAGATGGCTGTCACGCCCACCTCCACCAACCGGTTGGTGAGGGTCTGGGAGACCTTCACCGGTGTGGTCAGGATCGCCATCCTTATCTTATTGGTCTTGACATAGTGCTTCAGGCCGCGAGTGGACTGAACCGTCAGATGGTTGATCTGGGTTCCCACCTTCTCCGGGTCACTGTCGAAGGCGGCGACGATTTGCAGACCGTATCGGGCGAATCCGTGATAGGAGACCAGGGCACTTCCCAACTGGCCTGCTCCAACCAAGACTGCAGAGTAGGGCCGGTTGAACCCGAAAACGGTCCGAATGGCCCGGCAAACCTCGCATACCTCGTATCCAACCCGACTGATTCCCATGAGGCCGATGGCCCCGAAGTCCTTCCGGACTTGGGTGGGATCGATATCCAGGGCCTCACCCATCTGAGCGCTGGTGATGGTCTCCGGAGACCTCCGAGCCGAAAGCTCCGAAAGGTAGCGGTAATATCTGATCAGCCGCTCCAGGACGACTCTTCGTAACGGCTCCACTACACCCCCTGACGGTACTGCGAGCCCCCAAGAGGAGGCCTTCGAGATTTCTATCACAAATTGAAGGAAGTTGAATTGATCAACCTGGCTACCTTCCGTCAAGGGGTCGTGAGAAATTTTTCACGGTTAGTCCCCTTGAGGGATCCAAGCCCCCGACCTACTGTGGTTCCGGCCGGAACGCCCACCCTCTGTCGGGGTGGTCCTCAGTAAGGCCTTACGTCTCGTGTTCCTCTTCGGAAGCAAAGAGAAATGAAGCTCCTTCTCCGCATGGTCCCCCTCTTCCTGGTCTCCCTACTCTCGTTCACCGGATGCGCGGGAGGTGGCGATGAGGGGACTCCGGTCACCCCTGAACCCATCTCGCGCAGGGCGCGTCTGGAAGCCCTTCTGGGCGTGTTGGCCGCCGACTCCATGGAGGGTCGTATGACCGGCACCCGGGGATCGGCCATGGCGGCTGATTTCTTGGCGACGGAGTTGGAGAGCTACGGCCTGGAACCGGCCTTCGGGGACAGCTTCCTTCAAACGGTCCCGCTGGTACGGTTCCGGGATTCCCGGGGCCGAGAGCGCTTGGGACTGGCTCCGGAGGAGGAGGTGTCGGAACTCGAGATTCTGGAGGAAGTCACCGATGTCAACGTGGGTGGAGTTCTCTGGGGAACGGATCCGGATAAAGGCGGAGAGGTGGTTGTCGTGAGTGCTCACTACGATCATGTGGGGAAACGCCCACCCCGGCCGGGTACCCCTGCGGAGGCCGAAGGAGACTCCATCTACAATGGAGCAGACGACGACGCCTCGGGGGTGGTGGGGGTTCTGGAGGTCGCCCGAACCATGGCCGAGGAGGGTCCCGGAGATCGAACCGTACTCTTCCTTCTGATCACGGGAGAAGAGATGGGGCTCCTCGGTACTCGGTGGTACATCCGGAATCCCGTGTTCCCTCTCGACAGCACCGTGGCCAACCTCAACGTGGAGATGCTGGGCCGGCCTGGGCCGGAGTACGGCGGGACCGGCCTGGGTTGGCTCACCGGGTTCGAACGGTCCACCATGGGGCCGGCCTTCGTCTCGGCCGGGCTCGGTATCAAGCCCGACCCTTTCCCCGACCGCGGGCTTTTTTTTGCCAGTGACAACGCCGGATTCGCCATGGAGGGAATCCCCGCCCACACCCTTTCATCATCGGATCTCCACGAGGACTACCACACCCCGGATGACGAGGTGGACCGCATCGACTTCCAGAGCATGACGCAGGTGGTTGAGACACTCATTTCGGCTGTGCGGATCCTGACGGATGGGGAAGCCCCTCTGTGGGTAGAAGGCGGAAAACCCGAGCCGAGAGGGGGAGGCGAGTAGCCTTTTTTCGAAACCCCCTCTACGCCACCAGGACAAGTCGCAGATCCAGGACGTTGGTGAGGGTCGGCCCCGTGGTCAGCAGATCCCCCAGGGGTTGGAAGAAACGGTAGGAATCGTTCGCGGCCAGGGAGGCCGCAGGATCCAGCCCCATTGCCCGGGCCCTTTCGCAGCTTTCTCCATCCCCCACGGCACCGGCTGCGTCTGTCGGGCCGTCGGTGCCGTCGGTGCCCCCACTCAGGACGGTAATGCCCGCGGTTCCATCCAGCTCGATGACTGCGGCCAGAACGAATTCCTGATTCCGCCCACCCAAACCAGGACCCCGGACCGTCACGGTGGCCTCCCCTCCGCTCAACAAACACAGGGGCGGAGACCCATCCGCTCTTCCTTTCCGGATCTCCCTGGCCAGAGCCAGGTGGTCCGCGGCCAGATCCCGGGCCTCTCCCTCCTGTAGGGAGGTAGGGAGAACGACTCGGTACCCGAGTCTCCGAGCCTTGTCACCGGCTGCCTCAAGGGCCATCTGGTTATCCCCCACAATGAGGGTTTGGGCAGCGGCGAAGGCAGGATGGTCCCCTTTAGGGGTTTCGGGGATCTCACCTCGACCGCCCGCCTCCAGGTGGCGAAGGACGGGAGGAGGGACCCTCTCAAACAACTGCCGCCTTTCCAGAACAGCCAGGGCATCGGCGAAGGTGCTCCGGTCGGCCACGGTGGGGCCGGAGGCGATGGTGCCCAGATCGTCTCCTACCACATCGGAGAGAACCAGGGAGACCACCGGAGCAGGAAAGGCCCGTCGCGCCAGACCTCCACCCTTGATTCGGGAGAGGTGCTTTCGAACGATGTTCAACTCATGGATTGTTGCGCCGGAAGAGAGCAGAAGGCGTGTGACCTCCTGCTTCTGCTCAAGGGTGATCCCATCGACGGGTGCCGGGGTTAGCGCCGATCCTCCTCCGGAAACCAGGCAAAACGCCAGGTCGGAGGCCCGCAGGCCCTTGAGCTGGCGAAGCAGAGCCGCCACCCCTTCCACCCCCCGGTGGTCGGGGATGGGATGACCGGCTTCCGCGATTCGTATCCTCTGGAGGGGTAGGCCGTGGCCGTCTTTGACGATCAGGAGGCCGGATTCGATCCGAGATCCCAGGAGCTTTTCCAGCGGCAGGGCCATGGCCGCCGATGCTTTCCCCATCCCCACCACCCGGATCCGCCGCCCGGCATTCAGAGGCCAGGACCTGCCGCCCACGACGAGGCTCTTTCCGTCCATTGAAAGGCACCGGGCCACAGCAGCCTCAGCATTGGCAGCGGTGAGGCCTGCCTCAAAGATCGCCCGGGCGTGGCCACGAAAACGTCGAGAGTCCATTTCAGCGGCAAGGTAGGCGGGGGAACGCCCGGGCACCAAGAGGCCGACCTGCCGAGCCGGAGCAGGTCAGCGCGGGGTTTGTCCGCGAAACGCTCCGGACCGTAGATTGGTCCAACTTCCTCCACCCCCCCTCGCATCCCCCTTGGAGGGCTCCATGCTGGATCAGATTCTCGTCACTCTGGACGGTTCGGACTTCGGGGAGCACGCCTTGCCATTCGCCAAGGCGGTGGCGTCGAAGACGGGCGCGGCTCTGGACATCTCCCATGTGAATTGCTGTGAGGCTCCCACCGACCTTCTCCAAAACACCCCTTTCCAGTACGAGGGTGTGGACATGTCGGCGTATGAGGAGAGATACGCCGAGGAGCGCCGGGCTTATCTAAAAGGGCAGGAAGAGGCCGTTCAGGCGGAGCTACCGGAGAACCGGGTGTCGTCCTCCCTCCTGGAGGGGTACGTCACCGAGGCTCTCGAGCGGCATGCCCGGGCCATCGATGCCGATCTCATCATCATGACCACGCATGGGCGAACTGGAGTCAGTCGGGCATGGCTCGGGAGCGTCGCCGACGCCCTGGTTCGCCACAGTACCTTCCCCCTCCTGGTGATCCGAGCCATGGAGGATGGAGAGAGCTTCCCCACTGCCTCGTTCGAGCACCTCCTCGTCCCCCTGGACGGCTCGGCGACCGGGGAAAAGATCCTGGAGCCCACAAAGGCCCTGGCCAAGGCCATGGGATCGCGACTTACTCTTTTACATGTTGTTTCTCCACACCTGACGGTGGGGGCCCGGGTCTCGCCATTGCCTTCGGGCCACGTGGAGGAACGCCTCTCCAAAGCCGAAGCCTATCTCGCCGGCGTGGCCGGCCGGTTGGAAGCCGAGGGTTTGCGAGCGTCGCCGAAGCTCGAGTCCCACTTTGCCCCGGCCAGGGCGATTCTCAACACGGCCGAATCGGAGAATGTCGACCTCATCGCCATTGCCACACATGGCTACACCGGGGTAAAGAGAGCTTTGCTGGGGAGCGTCACGGACAAGGTTCTGAGAGGGGCCCGGTGGCCGCTCCTTCTGGAACGCCCTCCTGGGGAAGGCTAGAAGGGTCTTGTGGTAGAGGGCGGAGCCGGTGATTCCGGATCCGCCCTCTCTTTCCTCCCTCCCCGCATACCTCCCCCGGATCATGTTTTCCCGGCGATATACTCCCGGAGATGCTGGTTCTCCCATTCCACCGTGTGCCGAAGTGCATTCACGACGTCGCCGATGGAGAGGATCCCCTCCAACCACCCGTCATCCACGATCGGCAGATGGCGGATTCGGTTTGACGTCATGATCTCCATGACATGCTCCACGGTATCCCCCGGAACGCCGACCACTACCTTCTTGGTCATGACCTCCTCAACTGCCTTTCTCTTGAAATGCTGCGGGTCGTCAGCACCGATCCGGAGGATGTCGCGCTCCGTGATGATTCCCATCACCGCTTTTTCCTCTGCAACCACCAGGGAGCCAATATTGTGCTTCACAAGGAGCCGCATGGCGTCCAGAAGAGGAAAGTGAGGTGGAACGGTGACCACGTCGAAACCCTTGTCCCGTAGGATATCCTGAATCTTCATCTGCTTCCTGCTCACTGAAATGGGAGTGGGGAGTGGGGTGGGGTCGCTCGTACGTCCGAAGCGAACCATCTTAATCTAGCCCCAAAGGGGAAAAATTTGCAAAGAGAATATTTTCACGGTTAACTGGTTGGAGATGTACCCCGGCTCCGAGGCGGCAGTGGGTGAGGGAAGAGGCGCATTCGGCGCCCCGGCACTACTATGCCCCCTGAACTGAAAAGGAGGCTTCCCATGACATCGCGTATCGTTTCTGCTTTTCGCCGGCTTCTTCCGCTGGTCCTTCCCGTGATACTGGGGCTGTCGCTATCTGGCTCGATCCTCTCGGGTCAAGGCCATACCCTGGTGGGTCCAGGCGGAGAGGTGGACTGGAACCGCTACTACTCCTCCGGGGAGACAGAGCAGATCCTCCGGGAGTTCCACGACCTGTATCCCGAGCTCACAGAGATGTACCAGATCGGCAAGAGTTTCGAAGGCCGACCTCTCTGGGTGATGGAGATCACTGCCGAGATCACAGGGCCCGCGGCGGAAAAACCGGCCCTTTACCTGGACGGAGGGATCCACGCTGGAGAGCTCACCGGGTCCCAGGTTGCACTCTATACCCTTGGCCACCTCCTCAACCGATATGGATGGGATCCGGAGGTGACCGATCTGCTGGAACGGTACGCCTTTTATGTGCGGCC
Organism: uncultured bacterium; assembly: GCA_965365235.1. Lineage (GTDB taxonomy): Bacteria > Gemmatimonadota > Gemmatimonadetes > Longimicrobiales > Gaopeijiaceae > CBDUAX01. Next base: position 1,667 of record CBDUAX010000204.1, on the reverse strand, counting down.
CAAGTTCAATCCGGACGGAGCGGACCTGGCGCTGATACAGGACCAATTTCTCCGAAGCACGGTCCGACCCTGGGACGAGGATGAGGACGGCGTGGCAGACGAAGACCCTCCCGAGGACCTTGATGGTGACGGCTGGATCACCAACATCCGGATTCCCGATCCCGATGGCGAGTGGTATGCCCACCCGAGAGAGAGTGGAGTTCTGGTTCGCCTCGGAAGCCGACGGCCCGGGGGAGGGGAAACGGAGGCCCAGGCGGCGCCTGCCGGGGCCCAACGCTATCGGGTGATTCGCGAGGGGGTGGACAACGATGGGGATGGCCTGGTGAACGAGGACGGGATTGGTGGGATCGACATGAATCGGAACTTCCCCCGAAACTGGGAGCCAGAGCATCTCCAACCCGGAGCGGGACCCTTCCCGCTTTCGGAGCCCGAGACCTACGCCACCGTCCAGTTCATCGAGAGCCACCCCAACATCACTTCCATCGTCCACGGTCACACCTCAGGGGGATTCGTCTATCGCCTCCCCTCGGCCTCGGCACCTTCCCTCTTCCCCGAAGATGACCTGGCCCTCATCGAGCACCTGGGGGAGCCCTACACCGAGACCACGGGACGGCCGGTGCGGCCCAGTGCGACCCATCCCACCCGCCACCGGTACGGTACCCTCATCACCTGGGCCTACTGGGACCAGGGTGTGGTGGGGTGGGTCCCGGAATATTCCCCCGGCCCCGAAGCCTGGGTCAGGGACTACGATGGCAACGGCACGGTGGATCCTCGAGAAGAGATGCGTTTCAACCGGGATCAACTCGGGGGGAGATATTTCTCACCCTGGACCTCTTTCCAGCACCCACAGTTCGGCGAGGTGGAGGTGGGAGGGTGGCACGGAAAGTACTGGGGCCAGAACCCGCCTGCCGAGTTCCTGGAGGAGGAGTGCGCCGCACAACTTCCCTGGATCTTCTATCTCATTAAACAAGCGCCCAGGCTAGCCATGGAAGGGCCCACGGTAACACCCATTGGGAATGGCACCTTCCGAGTTCGGGCGGTTGTGACCAACGAGGGGTTCCTGCCTACCAGCCTTACCGGCCGGGGGGCCGTAGGCCAGGAGAACCCGGATGGGACGCTGGAATCTCCCATCGTGGAACCGCCGGTCTTGGTCCTGGAGCTGGAGGGAGCCCAGCTCGTTGAGGGGCTGCCTCGTGTCAAGCTCGGACACCTGAAGGGATCCGGCCTCATGCTGGCTGGTGTGGGCGTAGCTACCGAGACCGTGGAGTGGGTCGTCCGGGCCGACGAGCCGACGGCCTATGTCCAGGTCACCGCCCGTTCCCCCAAGGCCGGCGTGGTCCGATCGGCCTGGGTTGAGATCCGGTAGCGAGCAGAGGCGAGCCGCCAGGCTGTCTGCTTTCGGGAGAACCGGTTGGGAAAAAAAGGTCCGTGGAGAGCCGCTCCATCGTCCTTAGAGAAGGTCTTTGATCCAGGTGTAAGCTGCTACGGTCTGGGGAAAGCCCAGCGTCCCAGCCGAGAGGGCCACCACCTGATCCAGCTCGGGCCTGGAGATTCCCATGGCCAGGGCTTTCCGTACACTGGCGTGAACCGCTCCCTCCTGTTGGGCACCGATGGCCACCGCCAGCTTCACGAGGCGAGCCGTCTTTTCGTCCAGGGGGCCTTTTTTC
>CBDUAX010000203.1:0-7924 GCA_965365235.1 uncultured bacterium | reverse complement strand
GGGACTGGGAGACCCGGACCGCATCGTGGAGATGGGCGTGGGGGAGGGATTCAGCAGCTGGTCCTATCCGGACTTCCTGGCGGTGAGGGCCGGGGCCACCCCCCTGGAGGAGATGGCGGCCTACGACCTCCAGCCCATGAGCCTGAGCATGGGTGGTGAGGGTGTCAGGACTTTTGGGATGATTGTGTCGGCCAGCTATTTCCGGACGGTTGGGACGACTCCGGCCCAGGGGCGGTTCTTTCTGCCGGAGGAGGACGAGGGGTTTGGAGAGCACCGGGTCGTGGTGGTGAGCCACGACTTCTGGATGGGCCGACTGGGGGGAGACCCGGAGGTCCTCGGGACCACACTCCGGCTGAACCGTGAGGTCTTCGAGGTAGTGGGGGTGACCCGCCCCGAATTCCGTGGGCATGTCATCGCTTTCAGTCCAGAGATCTACGTCCCCATGACGGCCTACCCCCTCCTCCAGGGGACCACAACTCGCTTCGACTCGAGAAGGACGAGTTGGTGTCAGGTCGTGGGACGGCTGAGGGAGGGGGCCACCATCCCCCAGGCCCAGGCGGCGGTGGACGCCGTGTTTTCCGGCCTGGCGGAGGAATTCCCCGACACCAATTCCCGCACCTTTGGCACGGTTCACCTCCTGGAGTCCCTCCCGGTGGACGCCAAAGGCCCGGTCACGGCGTTCCTGGGGGCACTTTTCGGGCTGGTGGTCTTCGTCCTCCTCATTACCTGCGCCAATGTGGCCGGGATGTTCCTGGCCCGTGCCGGCGCCCGAAGGCGGGAGATGGCCATCCGCCTCTCCCTGGGATCGAGCCGCAGACGCTTGATTCGAAGCCTCCTGACCGAGTCCACTCTGGTGTTCCTCGTGGGCGGTGTTGGGGGAGTCCTTCTGGCGTACTGGGGGTTGGGCCTCCTCTCCTCTCTGGAGTTGCCGACTCCGGTGCCCGTCGAGGTTTCCCTGGACCCGGACCTGGGGGTCCTGGCCTTCGCCGTGGCTCTCACCGTGGGGAGTGGGCTGGTTTTTGGCCTCCTTCCGGCCCTCCAGGCCACCCGGATGGAGTTGGTCCCGACGCTGAAAGACGAGGGGAACCGGGCTGGGAGCGCGTCGAGCCGGATGAGACGGTTTTTCGTGACCTCCCAGGTGGCTCTTTCGCTGGTGTTGCTGGTGTCTGCCGGGCTCTTCCTGAGGTCCCTTCAACTGGCCAACCGATTGGAGACGGGCTTTGAACCCGAAGGTACCTACGCCAGCTGGCTGGACTTGACCATCGAGGGGTATGAGGCTTCCGAGGGTCTGGTCTTCCAGGACCGGGTTCTGGACAGGCTCAGCTCCGAGTCCTGGGTCGACCAGGCGGGTCTGGCCTCTGATCTCCCGCTTGATATGAGCCAGAGCACAGTGGACTCCTATCCGGAGGGGGTCGACCCTGGCGACCTGGAGAATCAGGTCCGGACCGACTTCAACCGGGTGAGTCCGGGCTACTTCGAGACCATGAGGATCCCGGTTCTGGCCGGGCGGCCGATCCTCGCCTCTGACAACGCCGAGAGCGAGTTGGTGGCCGTGGTCACCCGGGCCTGGGCCGATCGGGTCTGGCCTGGTGAGAGGGCTGTCGGGCGTCGGGTCAACGTCTTCGGGTCGGAACGAACCATCATCGGGGTGGTGGAAGACACCAGGAATCAGCTGGTGACGGATCCGAAGGCCCCCATGGTCTATGTCGCCATGGCTCAGCAATACGACAACGACTTCAGCGTCGTGGTGCGCTCCGACCGGCCCCAGTCCGTGGTGTCGGCCGAGCTCCGCCGAGTCCTCCTGGAGGTGGACCCCACCATCTCTCTCTCACCGGTTCTGGCCATGGCCACCGTCACCAAGGCCGGCGTGCTCCCCCAGCGGATCGCCGCCTGGCTCTCCTCGGTCATGGGGCTCCTGGCCCTTCTCCTCTCGGGGATGGGGATCTACGGGGTCATCGCCCACTCCGTTTCTCTCAGGACCCGGGAGATCGGGATCCGAATGGCGCTCGGAGCCGAGCAGGGTGGCGTGCTGAAACTCATCGTGGCCGGGGGCCTACGGCTGGCTGGGCCCGGTCTCCTGGTGGGGGCCCTCATGGCTGTGGGTCTTGCCCGAGTCCTCCAAGCCTTCCTGTTGGGCCTCAGCCCTGTTGATCCGGCCACCCTCCTTGGCGTTGCGGTAGTCCTTTCCCTCATGGTGCTGGTAGCCACCCTGGTGCCGGCTCGGCGGGCGGCGGGAGTCCATCCAGCCGAGGCTCTCAGGTACGATTGAAAGAGGGGGTCCGCCCTCCGTGGCCCCGTGACGAAAAAACCACTAGACTACCGCCGGAATCGAACCGTGAAGGTCATTTTCCCATGGCTTCCCGGGCGGAGATTCCTGTCCGGAACCCGGATGGGGGATCAGGTGAAAAATCAAGCCGAATAAAAGGGCGAAACCCATGTATGACTTCCTGAAGAGACTTGGAATCGACGAGAAGAACTCCGGCGGGTTTGCCGGTGAGTGGGTGGGCTCAGGCCCGGTCCTGGACGTCTTCACGCCGGTGGACGGGAAAAAGATCGCCTCGGTCCAGCAGGTCACCGAGGAAGAGTTCGATGCCATCGTGGACAAGGCCCACAAGGCCTTTCTGAAGTGGCGGACCGTACCGGCCCCCAAACGGGGAGAAGTCGTGCGCCAGCTTGGGAACGCCCTCCGGGAAAAGAAGGCGGACCTGGCGGCGCTGGTGACGCTGGAGATGGGGAAGATCATCGCCGAGGGTGAAGGCGAGGTCCAGGAGATGATCGACATCTGCGACTTCGCCGTCGGTCTCTCCAGGCAGCTCTACGGCCTCACCATGCAGTCGGAGCGGCCGGACCATCACATGCGGGAACAGTGGCACCCCCTGGGTGTGGTTGCGGTCATCTCGGCGTTCAACTTTCCCGTGGCCGTTTGGGCTTGGAATTCGGCACTGGCTGCCGTCTGCGGTGACGCGACCCTCTGGAAGCCGGCCTCAAAGACCCCCCTCACAGCCTTGGCCGTGACCAAAATCGCCGCCGAGGTCTGCGAGGCCAATGACGTGGACCCGGCCATCTTCTCCCTGGTTGTGGGGAAGGGATCCACGGTGGGCGACCGTTTACTCCACGACCGGCGCATCCCATTGGTATCGGCCACCGGGAGCTGTGAGGTGGGGAGAAGGGTGGCGGAGGTAGTGGGTGGCCGGCTGGCCAACACCATCCTGGAGCTGGGCGGGAACAATGCGATCATCGTGACGCCGTCGGCGAACATGGATCTGGTGTTGCCCACGATCCTCTTCGGTGCCGTCGGCACGGCTGGCCAGCGGTGTACCTCGACCCGGCGGATCATCGTTCACGCCTCCATGAAAGAAAAGCTTTTGGCCCGGCTGATCCCCGCCTACGAATCCATCCGGATCGGGGATCCCTTGGACCGGGACACGGTCATGGGGCCTGTCGTGAACGAGCAGGCCGTGATGGATGTGGAGAAGGCCATGGCTAAGGTGATAGAGACCGGCGGAAAGATCCTCTACGGTGGGGAGCGCCAGGAGGGCGAAGGATACCCCGGAGGCCTCTACATCACTCCATGTATCGCCGAGGCGGAAAACCATTGGGAGATCGTCCAAGAGGAGACCTTTGCACCCATCCTCTATATCATGACCTACGGGAAGGCCCATTCGACACCGGCCGAAGCCGTGGACGAGATCGAGGAGGCCATCGCCATCCACAATGCTGTGCCCCAGGGCCTCTCCTCCTCCATCTTCACGGAGAACTTCAGGGAGGCAGAGACCTTCCTTTCCCATCGGGGCAGTGACTGCGGAATCGCAAACGTCAACATCGGGACCAGCGGCGCTGAGATCGGTGGGGCCTTCGGTGGTGAAAAGGATACCGGCGGGGGAAGAGAGTCGGGGTCGGATGCCTGGAAGACGTATATGCGTCGTCAGACCAACACGGTGAATTGGAGTCCGGAGCTGCCGCTGGCCCAGGGTATCAAGTTCGGAAACTGACCTCCTCCCGACGCAGAGCCAACGTTAGGAAGAGGCCCCCTCCTCCGTGGGGGGGGCCTCTTTCTTCTACTGGTACGAAGCCGGGCTTTTCCCTCCTCAGTCACCTTCTTCGGGCTCGGGCCGGACCCGCTCCCAAATGGGGAGAACCCGGTCCAGGTTGGCGGTGAGCTCTCCTTCTTCCCAGATCCTCTCCAGATCCACATCCACTCCCTGCTCCATCAGAAGGTCCAGGCGTTCTGTCAGATAGACCACTTCGCTGAGGGGTGCGGGAGGGTGGGGGACGGGGTCTCGGTGATGGTGGGCCACAGCCATGGAGGCGGTTTCTCCCAGCCCCCATTCAAGGACCGCCAACCCGCCAAGGGGTCCGTGGAGCTCCCTCAGGGCGGCGGGAATGAAGGCCGGATCGAGATGAACGGGCCGTCGGAGCTTCTTCCGGAGGTCGGCCACGCGATTGAAGAGGATCAGCTTCCCCACGTCGTGTAGCATCCCCATGGCGTAGGCCTCGTCGGCGTTCACGCCGAACCCGGAGGAGAAAGCCCGTGCAAGGGGAGCAACCCGGATCATATGAGACCACACGGCGCCCGCCATCGCATCCAGGCCCCCACCGGGGCGGCAGAGAGACCCTTCCACCATGTGGGACATCACCACAATCTCGATCCCCTTGAAACCCATTCGGTGGAGTGCGGCGGTGATCGAGACGATGGGGTTTCCACCGACTCCGGTGGCATAGAAGACCGAGTTTGCGTGCTTGAGGACGGACTGGAACAACGCGGGATCACCTTCGATGATCTGAGCAATCTGGTTGAGGTTCGCCGTCCCTCGGCGGGTTTCCTGAAGGAGGCGCCTGGCCGCCAGGGGTGGACGGCGGATTACAGCCGATGCAGGGGCCTGAAGAGAGTCGAGGAGCGCCCCATGGTCGGTCCCCTCTCTGTCACGCCCGTAACGCCCCTCCAGCCACCGGGACCGAAGGAGGATCCGGTCGCCGAGGTGCTCTCTCACCGTTTGGCCCGGGGGAAGAGTGGGCGGAGGGGTTTCGGTCTCCTCTGCTATAGGTTCGACCGGCGGTTTCCCCGGCGAGCCCCCGTTGGACCGTAAAGGTCTCTCTGATTCGGGAAGCCATTGGGCCGTCTTCGGTCTGGAATCGTGCTGGACGGTGGGCGGGGCCTCCGATGCGGAGTCACCTCCGGCGTCATCTTCGATCCGGTGCGTCCACCTGTCCTTCAACTTTTTCAACATGGGCCCTCCCTGAAGCCGAGCTCTTGTCACCTAGTCTCGGCGGGGAGGAGGTGGTCTTGAGTGAGGACGTGGAAATTTGGGACTGCAGAGGGGAGGGGGTAGAAATTACCGGAGGGTTACGTAACTCTGGCTCAGGGCTGCCGCGATGTTGAACACCACGATGGCCCCGCCTCCGACGTAGACCGGGTCGGAAAGGTAGGCGTCCTTCGATCCTATGGGATCGGCGAGGAGACGAAGGCCCGAGCTGGGAGAAATCTGATCCATATCCAGCGTGAAGGTTGCGGAGTTTTTCCCGGTAACGTCGCCCAGTCTGAAGCTGGTGGACCCCTCCATGACGAAGACGCCCATGTCGGCGAAGTTGTCGTTGACCACTTCGACACGGACCTCCCTGCTCTGTCCCCGGCTTCCGATCATAAAACGAGGATCTGGGGAGTGGGCGCAGGCCGAAGCGGACAGGAGGCCGATGACGGCCGCCACCCAAAGAACGCGACGATGGGAAAGCATGGGCTCTGGTCCCTCAATCAGGGGTCAAACGTCTCGCTGTTTCGCGTAGTAGCCCATGATACCCAGGATCAGCCCAATTGTGGCAGCCGCCAGGAGCATGCTCGCCCATTCGGGAATGTTGGGCGCAAAACCGGCGATCGGTTCGCCCCTCCTGACGGCGACCACCCACACCGCCAAGATCACCCCGGTGAGGCCACCACCGCCGACCAGGCCGGAACCGAAGAGCACGCCCTTCTCCCGTCGGCTTTCCCGGGTGGCTTCATCCTGGTTCCTGCCCAGGTACCAGCGAAGCAGGCCGCCAAAGAAGACCGCCCCCATGGTAGACAGGGGGAGGTAGACCCCCACGGCGAAGGCCAGGACCGGGATCTTGAAGAGGGCCGCCACGCCGGCGATCCCTACCCCAATGAAGATCAGTGCCCAAGGAAGATTCTGATCCAGAACGCCGTCGATAACGAGCTTCATCAGGACAGCCTGTGGAGCCGGGAGCTCGGGCCCGCCAAGGCCGCCGGGGGTACCCTGATTCAGGATGATGATGACCAGGGTCAAAAAACCGGCGGAGGTGATCACGCCGATGAGCTCGCCGATCTGCTGTTTGTAGGGGGTGGCCCCCAGGATGAATCCCGTCTTCAGATCCTGGGAGGTGTCACCGGCGATGGAGGCGGCGATACAGACCACCGTCCCTACCATCAGAGCCGAGGCTTTCCCCACCATGTCCGTCCACCCCATCAGGTAGAAGACCAGCGAAGTGCCCAGGAGCGTGGCGATGGTCATCCCCGAGGTGGGGTTGGAGGTTACGCCCACCAGGCCGACGATGCGGGAGCTCACGGTGACGAAGAAAAATGCGAAGATGGCGATGCAGATGGCGGCGATGGCCCGAGCCGTGACTCCCTCCAGATAGCCCAAGACCCCCGGGGCCAGTGTCAGGGCCAGAAGGATGATTCCCAGAAAAATCCCCACCGTCCTGAAGCTCAGGTCGTCGTCCGTTCGGTCTAGCCTCGCCGCTGCGCCACCCACCTTCTGGGTGAGCTGGCCCAACCCCAGCTTGAAGGACTCGATCATGGTGGGGATGGACTTGATCAGGGTAATGATCCCGGCCGTGGCGACGGCTCCAGCCCCGATATAGCGGATATACCGGTCCCAGATTTGTCCCGAGGTCATGTCCCGGATCAGAAGCTCGGTCTCGGGGAAGACGGGAGCCGCCTGGCCTTGTCCCCACAGGTTGAGGATGGGAATGACGATGAGGGAAGAGAGTGCGCCGCCGGCCACCATCACGGTGGCGATACGGATCCCCAGGATGTAGCCCACGCCCAGGAGGGGGGCGTTGACCTTCGCGGAGATACTGGCCTTGAAGGGGAGGCCCACTTCCCAAGCGGACTTCACGAACTTGAAGCCCTGGGTCACCAACTGGAAGAACATCCCCACTCCCAGCCCCCAGAAGACGCCGTGGGCCTGCTTCCCACCTCCCTCCGCCGCCACCAGGACCTCGGCACAGGCCATCCCTTCCGGATAGGGAAGGGTCCCATGCTCCTGCTTGATGAGGTATCGGCGCAGAGGCACCATGAAGAGGACCCCGATGAGCCCTCCAGCCATGGCCAGGAGGGTGATCTGAGCCCAAGCGGGGTTCATGCCCCAGATGAAGAGAGCCGGAATGGTGAAGAGGACCCCTGAAGCCACCGAGGAGCTGGCCGACCCCACCGTCTGGGACATGTTGGATTCCAGGATTGAATGCCGGAATCCCATGGCCGAGAACACCCGGAAGCTCACCACCGTCAACACCGCCACCGGGATGGACGTGCTGATGGTGAGGCCGGCCATCAGCCCCAAGTAGGTGTTGGCAGCACCAAAGATCACCCCGAGGATGACCCCTGTGATGGCAGCCTTCCAGGTGAACTCGGAGAGGGTCTCCCCATAGGTCAGGGGAACGAAGCTCTCACCGGGTTTGATTTCGTAGGCGGTGGAGGGGAGCTTCCGGGGTCCGTGGGCTTCGGGGTGGTTGCTCATGGGCTCGTCTGGTGGGTTGGTGCCGCCATGTGGAAACGGCCGGTTTGGATCGGAACAGGCTAGGTGCCCGGGCCGGTTCCTGCAATACCGCCTGGCGGGTTGGACCCCCTCTCTCTCTGGGGAGAGGCCAGGGAGGCCTTTGTCGCCATCAGCGATGCGAGCACCAAATTTCGGATCCGTGCCCCAGCGGA
>CBDUAX010000202.1:0-7925 GCA_965365235.1 uncultured bacterium | reverse complement strand
CTGGCGCTCCGCCGCAACCCCGGTTGATCCCAACCATCCCCGCGTTCAGCTTCCGTGCTACCGTCTCCGCCCGGTCGGGGTCCCCGGAGAAAACCACGGCACCAAGGCCGAAGGGAGATGCATTGGCTCGTTGGACCGCCTCCTCCCCGGAGGATACCCGGGTGACGCAGACCACCGGCCCGAAGGTCTCTTCGGTGGTGATGCCGAGACCGTCGGGCACGTCTACCAGAACCGTGGGATCGATGAAGGGGAAGTCCCGATGGACCCCTCCCGCCACCACCTTGGCCCCCTGGCCGAGAGCTTCCTCGATCTGCTGGACCACGTGGTCACGCTGCCGGGCATTGATCATGGGGCCCACGGTGGTGGCCCGCTCCAGGCCATCTCCTACGATATTTTTCTTGGCCTCCTGCGCCAGCAGCCCAAGGAAGTCATCGGCCACCTCGTCCTCCACGAATATCCGTTCCGTGCTGACACAAACCTGACCGGCGTTCCGGAATCCGTTCCAGGCGGCGAACTTCGCGGCCTCTGCCAGCTCGGCATCCTTCAGAACGATGAGGGGGTCTTTTCCCCCCAGTTCCAAGATCACCCGCTTCAGCCCCCCTCCAGCGGCCTGAAGGATGTGCTTCCCCACCTCCCTCGATCCTGTGAAGGCCACGAGATCGACGGGGCTTCGGACCAGAGCCTTCCCCTGTTCGTCGGCTCCATGAATGGGGATGAGAACGTCAGGGGGGAGGCCAGCTCCGAGGACGTCGGCGTAGGCCTGCCCACACAGCGGGGTTTCCTCCGATGGCTTGAACACCACCGTATTCCCTGCGGCAAGGGCGGGCAGGACCATCCAGTTGGGCATAGCCATGGGGAAATTCCAGGGCGTAATGGCTGCACAAACCCCCAGCGGATCCCGATAGATGGTGGACCGGGTCCCGCCCTCCGTCAGGGTCTCTGGCTTCAGAGCCTCTACGATCTCCCACAGCTCCCCCTCCAGCCCTGCACCGATTCCCCTGGCTTCGCCTCCTGATTCCCTGATGGGCTTCCCCATCTCCCGGGTGATCAGCTCGGCAAACTCTCCAGCCTTCTTTTTGAAAACCGGCTGGGACCGGGCCAGAAGCTCGGCCCTTTGCCCGGTTTCGAGACTCCCCCATTGGGCTTGAGCCGCTCTGGACCGAGCGACGATGCCGGGGATCTCCTCAGGAGGGGTCACCTCCACGGTACCGACCACCTCTCCGTTCAGGGGATTAATGGAGTCCAAGGTCGCCATTCTCAGTATTCCTTCTCTCTGTGGGCCGCTCCCGCCCGAGGACCTACCTCGGGAAGGGGTACATCCTATTTCTCGCTCCACCCACTCAGTCCTTGACCGTTTCCGTGACCAGGTTCGTCGGATGGAAAAGCTTGAACACAGGATAGGCCTGGGCCGACCTACTCCATTGGGTGGCCAGGTGCCGGTCGAAAAAGTTCCAATAAACCAAGCCGTCATCACTCTCGGGTTCCAGGAGCGATGCGACCAGTGGGGCCAGGGCCTGGGCCATGGGCACGAAGAAGGTTCCCGAGGAAAACTCTCGAGTCACCGTGCTGTACTCCCCGGAAACCGTCGTGTTGTAGTGGCCCTGGTTCAGGCGGGTACTCCCGGTGGCTTCCGACACCAAAAACTGCTCTACCGAGAGGGTTGCCGGCTCCACCAGCCGTTGGACGGATATGCCGTGCTGCAGGAGCTTCTCGATGACCGCCGGCTCGTTCACGGCAATGAGATACCCGGTGGGTAAAGGCACGGTCCGAGTGGGGGTCCAATCCGCCAGGTATGGGAGATCGGGGTAGGTCCGGAGGGTCTCGGTAGGTCGAACCCTTGGCCTTGGCCCCTGGCCTTGCACCAACTCCATCTCATACCCCTGAATCGTGATGGGGAGGTCGATGGCTTTGGCCTCGAACGCCAGAGCGAACTCCCCGGTATTTCCCTCTGCCAGGCGCCGGAATGGGGCCCTGTCGGCTTCCTGGACCAGCGCCGCCAACCGGTCCTTGTTCGCCGAGATGTGATCCAGGAAAGAGGAGAAAAGGCTGTACGCCCCGTTCACGCGTGTCTGGAAATCGACGTAGGGGTACTGTTCGTTCAGGATCGAGATCCGATTCCTGAGACCCACGTAGTTGGACAGATACCGTGGTTGGGGTCCCAGCGGGACCCACCCCCTCTCAGGCTCCATCGGGTTGATAAAGTCTCCGTGTGGAACGGAGAGAATCCCGTAGTCGTCCCGCATTCTCCGGGTGATGTCTGGGAGGAGTTCGTCGGCGCAGTAGGCCAGGATGTCTCGGTTGCCGTTCGGGTTGAGGCCCCAGGTCCAGGTGACCGGTTCCTGATGGTAGGAGCCGTTGTGGGTATGACTGTCCAGAAAGAGGATGGGATCCCACCGAAGGAGAACGTTCTCCACGAGTCCCTGAACCTCGGGACTCTCCATCTTCATCCCGTCCCGGTTGAGGTCCAGGTTCTGCCCGTTGTACCGAATCCCCCCCCCCCCTTCGGGTCCGACCTGATTGGTCCGGTTCCCGGTGCTGATCTTCTCGTTCCCGTCGGTATTGAAGATCGGCGCGAAAAGGACCACGAGTTTGTCCAGGACCCCGGGGGAGGTCCCGTCGACCAGGTCTCGGGCCAGCATCAAGGCCGCCTCTTTTCCCTCAACCTCGCCGGCGTGGATGTTGGCCTGGAAGTACACCACCGCCCGATCGTCGTAGCGAAGATCCAGGGGCGAGGACGGCACGGGATCTCCGATGACCAGAAGGGGCACGGCTCGGCCTTCCGCCGATACAGCCATGGTCTCCACTCGAACCAGCGGGCTGACCCGCTGCAACTCCAAAACGAAGTCCATCACGTCTGCGTGGAGGGATGTGGAGACGAACCCGCTGGCCTCGGCCACCGTGAGGAGTTCAGCCTGAGCTCGCAGCTCCCCGGAACGGAAGGGGGTGGCCGGCCAGGCCAAGAGGGGAAGGGCGAGCCAGAGAACGATCCTTCGACAACGCATGGAGCACTCCTCCGGTGGGTGCAGGGAAACGGGTTCCTTCAGGACGCCCAGACCTGGTCCGGGCCACGCTGAAGACGTGTCGTGATCTCTCGATAGAACCTTTGGTCCAGCGCTTTGTTGATCCGCTCCCGGGTGTCTTCGTCGAACAGGGCCTCGAACTTCGATTCCGCCGGTCGGATGGGACCGCGAACCGGGTCCTTCCACGCCTCGTTCTTCAGGACGAAGCCGTTCTGATCCTGTTCCTCCAGCATCCCTTTTTCGAAGAGGAGTCCGATGGAGGCGCAGAGGGCCTCCAGGGTTTCCTGCGGCTCCGTGGCGAGGGTCTCGTAGAGGACCACCACGTGCCCCGGCTCCCGAAGGGCGGCCTCGGTGGCCCGCATGGACCGATTCCATTGGGCGATCCCGTAGGCGGGGTCCGACTGGCGATGGAACCGGTCAGGAAACCTCCGGGCGCGGTCTACGATGGACGCCACCACGTCCCGGCCGTCCCTGACCATGTGGAGGAAGACCGACCCAGAAACGAGCTTCCGAATCCGCGAGGCGTGAAGGACGTGGCGGGGGGTCTTCTCCACCCAGAGGTCTTTCCCTGCCCGGCGGGTCAGTTCGTCCAGGAACCCGGCGATATCCTTCGCCGAGGAACGCAACAGGAAACGCCGCGGCGGGATCTCCGGGCCAAAATCCATCTCCACCGTCTCCAGTAATCGACGGAGCGCTTTTCGCTCTTTCCCAAGAGAGAGCCCGAGCCTGGCCCAGGGTAGAACCCGGCCACGCATCCCCAGGGCCTTGAGGAAAACCCCGGTCTCGGGGAAGGTGTGGATACGGGAGTGTCCAGCCAACAGCCGTTGCAGGAAGGTCGTGCCTGACCGAGAACACCCTCCGATGAAGACTCTCGAAAAAAAAGGCTCCGCCTTCCCGGACAAGCTTTCAACCACGCCGGTTCTCGTTTCCTCTGATCTTTGCCTGGAGAATTCTCACCAATAGGCCTTCGCATCCGATGCCCAGCAGGCTTGCACGATGCTCTCTGACCACGTCCCCCGAAGTGATCTCCGAGTGAGCTGCCGGATTCCGCAGCTTCAGGAGTTGTTGGAGCTCCTTTTCCACCTCGTCGGAGAGAAGCCATTCGGCATCGTGCTTCATTACCGTCCAGATGCCTTTCCGGACAAAACCAACCTTGTCCAGATACCGGACCAGAGCCCCCAGGGTTTGATGCGGGATGGGTTTTCCGAGGTCCAGGCGGCCATGCGTACCATGGAGCTCCCTCTTCTTGGGGGGTAGATGGGCCACAAAGGTTCGAAGGGCAGGGAAGATGAGGGCATTCAACTCCACCTCCACCGCCTTGGCGTACTCGATGGCCACCGTGGAGAAGTCGAAGCTGGGGTCGTCGGCTCGTGACCGGTACACCGCCTCAGCGGAGGTGATGAAGGTCCGGGTTGCCGGCTCCATGGTCCGCCAGAGCATGGACCCGAAGAGATTGTCGCGGAGTTGTCGGGCGACCCGCTTCGACTCGCCCCTGAGTTGGGATTCCATCTGCGCCCACAATCGGCCTCCGGTCAGGTCTTCCTGATCTTCGAACCACCCGACTGCGGGGGACCGAGTCACGATCATGGGAGCGTCAGCGATGCCTCCGTACATGGACACGGATTTTTCTGGTCGGATCGTGTTTTGAAGCCTCTGGATCTCCAACTCCGTTCCGGCCAAGTCACCGCTCACCACCTGACGGACATCCCGGAGGCGGAACCAGAACCCGGCGTCGTGCTTCAGCACGTAGCTGGGGATGTGGTTCTTTTCTTCGGGTCGCTCTTTGGGGATGTCAGCGGCTGTGATCTCGGCCAGGTGACCCACATACAGCGATCGGTAGTCGGTGAGATAAAGGTGGGTTTCGGTTCCGTCCCGGATCTGCTGGTCCAGCTCCAGGATCTGGTCCTTGAACGGGTGTTCGTTCTTCCTTCCCGGGGAGCGTAATCGGGCCCACCAGACGTAGACATCCGAAGGGTCCGCCTCCCCCTGTTGGTTGAGGCCAGCCCATTCCAATAGGACACGGAGGTGGACGTCCATGGCCACGTTTGAGTACGTGGGATTCCAGAGGGAAAGAAGATGACGGGGCTCAGGCATCTGGTGCGCCTCCGGGACAGGGCGGATGGTCAGGGTCGGGGCCGTCCACTACCACCGAATTCGGCAACGCTAGGGGAAAGGATCACAATATTGCCTTTCCCCATTTCAGGCACCCCTCCTGTTCGGTCTCAGGCCGAAATGGGTCCGTGAAAGCCCCTCAAAACCTTGCGTGACAAACGGCACGAATTGTGCTAATATGGATAACAAGAATGATTCTTGATTGGTTAGCATGGTTAAAAGAACGGATGGGATAGATGGCCGTACGTCGCTTGGTGAAAAGAGAGAGAACCCGGGTTCCTGAGTACACCTGCCTTGGTTGCCCCATGACCAAGAGCCATTCCCTTTGGTGTCACAGGCTTTGCGTACCCAAGGACAGCATCGGGATGTGTGGCCGGGTCGCCCCTCATGCGGTCGTGGGCCGCACCGCAGAAGCCATTTTGAAGTTCAAGATCGATCAGGCACATCTGGAAGGGCAGGTTGCCTGAACGCTTCTCCTACATGACAAGAAGGGACTTCCATCGGGAAAAGAAGAACCGTTGGGAGAAAAAAGCTCCCAATTTGGACAACGTGTCCGACTCGTCTGGGCCGGAGCCACCATCCAGGGGCTCCGGCCTTCTACGTTCCGCCCAGGGCACACTCGTTCCGGCCCACCTCCAGCTCCTCCACCTCTGATTCCACGATGGGCGCCAGGCCTACATTCAGGGCTTTGATTCTCCGGTAGGCCTCGGGGAAGGATGCCTTCTGGCTCAAGATGGTGTGGAGGAAGACCTCCGGGTCCTGGATCCGAAGGATTTCGCTCTCCCGGAGCAGCTCCCCGAAAGCGGCGCCCACGGCCCGGCCCATCCTCCTCTCCGACTCTGCCGCATAGTGAGCGGGGTAGACGGCCATCCCATCATCCCATCTTCGAATCACCCGGGTCAACGAAGCCCAAAGCTCCTTCGCCCACTCCCTCTCCTTCCCTCCCAGGTCCGGGCGACCCACAGACTCCACGAAGAGGAAATCACCGGTCAGGGCTACCCGGCTTTCCACCAGGTAGGTCACACTTCCTTCGGTATGCCCCGGCGTATGCAAGACTTCCAGGGCGGTCTTTCCAAAGGGGAGGGAGTCTCCTTCAGCCACCGGGTGAAACTCGATCCGCCCCGGTGTACCGTCGTAGGGAAAGACGGAATCGGCTGGGTGGAGGTAGTAGGGCACGCCAAAACGCTTGGAAAGAGAGACCGCCCCGCTCACATAGTCGGCATGCACATGGGTGTCGGCGACTCCTTTCAGGCGGGCACCTGATGCTTCCAGGACTCGAAGGTATTCCGAGTGGTCCAGGGGAGGATCGACGATGAAGGCATCGTCCTGACTTATCAGGAGGTATCCCAGGCACCCACTCCCCAACCGGTCGAACTGAACCAGGCGATCCAGCCCCTCAGGAGGGTCGAGCTCTCTAGGGATGGTCAACCGCATCCATGCCGCCATGCCCCCGGCCAATGAGCGTGCGTCCAACCCCATTCGTCCCAGGTGCGAGGCGAGAGCGTTCGAGTCCTTTCCCTGGCCACAGACCACTGCAACCGGCAGGGTGGGATGCAACCCGGTCATCTCCACCTCCGTCCGCTGGATGAGAACCGATCCGCGAACGTTATGGAATCGCTCATCCGGAAGAAGATCGATGCGTCCCTTCGCCACCCGTTCCGGCGCCCGGACGTCCATGATCTGAATCGGCCCCCCCGATTCCAGGATCTGGGCCAGCTGGCCAGGGGAGTACTCGGGGGCGCGGAGGGGAGGCGTAGGACCGCCGTCGGACGGGCTCATGGGCTGCTCCTCGAAAAAACCGGTTGTCCGGAACGCCGATGGCTTTCCGTACATACCAACAGGAAAAAGATAGGGATGAGGTGGAAGCCTCGGAAATCCCACTTCCCTACGAAGAACCCCGGGGTAGAGGTTTCCGGTCCCGGGAGGTATCTCGGGTCTGGTGTCCTCGCCCCTCAGGCAGCACTATTCCTGAAGCGCATACCAACCCAAACCGTAGCCTTGTTGGGGTGATCCGAGCCGGGGAGCCAGGGCAGGAGTTTATTGATCCGTTGCCGCCCCTCACACGGCCCGCACCACCCTCGCACACTCTTCAGGATAGACCTTCGGTCGGAGGAAGAATGGTCGCACTCTATGTCTTCTCCCTGGTCCTGGGTGGCGGCTTTCTGGCCATGTCCGTTCTGGGGGATCTGTTCGGCGGACATGGCGATGTAGATCTGGACGCCGGCGGGCTCGACCTCGATGCCGGGGGTCTGGAGTTGGACGCAGGCGGTCTTGAACTGGATGCCGGTGGATTTGATATGGATGCCGGCGGCCTCGACCTCGATGCGGGTGGCTTCGACATGGACGCCGGCGGATTCGATGTGGATGCAGGCGACCTGGACGTGGGTCATCTGGACGTCGAGGCAGCCCACGCCGAGCTTCATGCGGACGCCGGTTCTTTTGCCGCAAAGATCCTCTCCATCCGGACCATCTTCTACTCCTTCTTCGGATTTGGGGCCGTGGGTAGCCTCCTGACCTTCGTGTGGACCGGGAGTCCAATCCTGACTGCCGGGTTCGCCGTTCTTGGGGGGATTTCCTCCGGGGCAGTCATCAACTCCGCCTTCGGCTACGTGAGGCGGTCTGAGTCGGGGATGCTTCTTACCGAAGGGAGCTACGCTGGCCTGAGGGGCCGGGTGACCCTGCCCATTCGCGCTGAGTCCCCCGGCAAGGTCGTGGTGGAGAAGGGGGGACGCCGCGTGGAGCTCCGGGCCCTTCCCCACGCCTCCGGAAAAGGAGATCCGTCGAAGTGGCGGG
>CBDUAX010000201.1:0-7935 GCA_965365235.1 uncultured bacterium | reverse complement strand
GAACAAGATCCGCATTGCACAAAAACCCGACTGGGCCTCTTTTTTCGCCCTGGCTGACGCCGAAGGGTGGCGGGTTCCTGAAGTGGAACGCCAGCTCTTTGCGGAGATCTGGCACGACTGCGCCCAGGTTCTGGAAGGGGAAAATACGCGGGGGGGGGGGGACGAAAGCCGTCCCCCCTTTTTGCGCGCCCTCTCTACCCCCCCTCTGGCCTTCGGATGGTGTACTCCCTCGGGGGTTCCAACCCCATGAGGTGCTCCACGAAATAGTCCCAGGTGCGACGAATCACGTAAGGGTCGTTGGCGTACCCATGGTTACGATTGGGCATCACGATCAGATCGAAGTCCTTGTTTTGCTTGATCAGCTCATCGATGACCAGAAGCGTCGCGTTGGGGTGGACGTTGTCGTCCAGCGTCCCGTACAGGAGGAGAAGCTTCCCTTCCAGATTCCCTGCCAGGTTCTGGTTGGCTTGGGAATCGAAGGCGTCTTTCCCGTCGTCCTTCTCCTCCCAGAGCCCTTGGTATTTCTCCCCCCAGGTGTAGTCGTAGCTCCGGTTGTCGTGGTTCCCCGCCGATGACACGGCCACCTTGAAGAAATCCGGATACCTCAACAAAGCATCGGTGGAGCTGAACCCACCTCCGGAGTGCCCAAAGATCCCCACCCTGTCCAAGTCCATCCCCGGGTACCGGACCGCCAGTTGGCGCAGGGCATGGATGTGATCGGGGATCCCGTTGTCTCCCATGTCTCCATAATAGGCGTCGTGAAAGGCCTTACCCCGAAGTGGGGTCCCGAAGGCATCGATGGAGAAGACCACAAAACCCAGCTCGGCCAAAGCCCGCGCATTCCCCCGGGCACCTGCCGTGGCCTGGCGGTATCCGATGGGGCCGGTCTGGGGGCCAGGATAGATATAGTCCAGGACGGGGTACCGGTTGGTCGGATCGTAGTCCGACGGGAAGTGCAAGAAACCGTAGAGATCCGTGACTCCATCCCGAGCCTTCACCACGAAGGCTACGGGCCAGCTCCATCCGGACTCGAGTAGCGGCCCAAAATCCCCCTCTTCCACCGTCATCACCTCCGAACCGTCCCCTCGTCTCACCACCGTTTTCGGTTCGCTGACGGGCGTCGAATAAGTGTCCAGGAAGAACCGGCCGGACGGTGAGAGGGTGACGTTGTGGTCCGCGTCCTCCGGGGTAAGGCGTTGGAACCCGGATCCATCCACCCGTACCCGGTACAGATGCCGGTAGTACGGGTCGGCCCCGGCTTCCCGACCTACGGCAGTGAAGTAGACCCACCCCCCTTCCTCTTCCACCTCCAGCAGGTCCACCACCATCCAGGGACCTTCGGTAAGACGGTTTCTCATCTCACCGGTCGCCATGTCGAACCGATAGAGATGTCCCCAACCGTCCCGTTCACTGAACCAGATGACCTCGGTGTTGTCGCTGAGGATCCGCCAGTTGGGGAGCCCCCCCGACCGGGCGTTCATCTCCACGAAGGTCTTGCTGGTCTCTGTAAGGACCACCCGCGTATCCCCCGTTCGGGTGTCCATGGCCACCAGCTGCAGGGTGTCGAAGCTCCGGTGTCCTCTGGTAAAGAAAAACTCGTCGGATCCAGCTCCCCACTTCGCGTCTTTCCACACCTGCCGGTCCGGTGGTACGAATCCGATGAGTCCGCAGCAGGCCGTATTCACCATCTCCTGGAACGAATCCCGAGCCCCGACCCCCTGGAGCCCCTCCACATCGAAGACGTGGATTTCATAGGTGGGGACCACCGAGTCTGCGGGTAGGGCGTTCCTGTAGGTGTGAAGGACAGGCCCCTTCACATGGGTCTCCAGGAGGGCCATCACCCGTACCTCCCGCTCGTCGAAGCGGTGGGTGGCGATCTTCCTGGAGTCATCCGACCATGCCAATACCGGGGGCTGTTTCGTCTTGTTCCGGCTTCCTGTGACGACCCCGCAACATCCCTCCGGTTGAACCGCAAATCCGTAGTTCTCCTCACCTTCCGTGCTGAGCTGAACCTCTTCCCCTGTCTCCGGATTCCGGAGCCAGAGATTTTCGTTCCGCTCAAAGGCGGCCCACCTGCCGTCAGGGGAAAGTGTCTCGTCTCGAGGTGGCTTTGGCACCGAGTCCGGACCGGTACACCGGTATGCCTGAATGTCGCAGCTCCAACGCACGGAATCCGCCAGGTGGAACCGGATCACTCCTTCGTCTTCACCGAATTCGAACTCCTGGAATGGGAGTTTCCGCCCCTCGTACGTCGTGTCCGCCGCGAGAGAAAGGGCCGCAGCCAGGCGATGGTGATCGAACACGGGCCGTCGAAGCTGGCGAGCCGGATCCACCAGGACGAACTCAAAGCCATCCAGCAGGTGACTCCTGAACCAGAACCGGTCTCCACCCAACCACACCGGATTGACCTGATCCCCAGACACGAGATTCTCCGCATTCCATCCCAGGAACGCCTCCGCCCGGGCGTAGTCATTGGCCGAAATCTGGGCCTCCAACGGAGCGGCAAAGAGGAGGCCGACGGCGAGAGGCACCCATGGGAGCGTGGCACAAAAAGGCAGAGGGCGGTTCATGGATCCGCTCCGAGAAGAGGAGAGATGGAACACGGCTAGTGAAAGAACAGATACCCGATAAAGAGGCCAGCGATGATGGAGACGAAGTCCGCGAAGAGCCCCGCGGGAACTGCGTGCCGAGCCCGCTTTACACCCACCGAGCCGAAGTAGAGGGCGATGACATAGAAGGTCGTGTCGGTGGCCCCCTGGAAGGTGCAGGCCAGCCGCCCTACGAAGGAATCGGCACCGTACGTCTGCATGGCATCCACCATCATGCCACGGGCTCCGCTCCCGCTCAGGGGTTTCATGAGGGCTGTGGGAAGCGCTTCGATGAAGTCGGTGTTGACCCCCACCAGGGCCACGACCTGGCCGATGCCCGCCACCAGGAAGTCCAGGGCGCCGGAGGCCCGAAAAACGCCGATGCCCACCAGGATGGCCACCAGGTAGGGAATGATCTTGATGACGACGGGGAATCCCTCCTTTGCCCCGTCGATGAAGGCCTCATAAACGTTCACTCGTCGAATCAGTGCCAGGGAGATGAACCCCGCCATGATCCCGAACAGGATGACGTTGGCCGTGACATTCGAGACCGTCTCTACCTGATCTTGAGGCAACCGGGAGAAGTAGAAGATCGTGCCCCCCACCAGCCCCGTGAGCCCCACCAGATAGGCCAGGATTGTCTTGTCCAAAAGGTTGATCCGTTGCACCAGCGCCACCGCAGTCAGCCCGGCCAACGTCGAGAAGAAGGTGGTCAGGAGGATGGGGAGAAAGATGTCCGACGGGTTGGCCGCGCCCATCTGAGCCCGGTAGACCATGATGCTGATGGGGATGACGGTCAGCCCCGAAGTGTTCAGCACCAGGAACATGATCTGGGCGTTGGAGGCGGTCTCCTTGTCCGGATTCAGCTCCTGCAGCTCCTGCATCGCCTTAAGACCCAAAGGCGTCGCCGCATTGTCCAATCCCAGCATGTTGGCGGCGAAGTTCATGATGATGGACCCGTGAACCGGATGATCTTTGGGTACCTCGGGGAAGAGCTTATTGAAGAAGGGCCTCACCAACCGGGCCAACACCTTCACCGCGCCGCCCCGCTCCCCCACCTTCATGAGCCCCAGCCAGAGGGTCAGCACCCCGATGAGCCCCAGGCAGATGTCAACCGCGACGCCCGCCATCTCGAAGGTGCTGTTGACCATGTCGGTGAAGATCTGGGTGTCCCCGAAGAAGATCAGCCGAACAAGCCCCACCACCAGCGAAACCAGGAAGAACGCGATCCAGATGTAGTTCAGGACCATGGGGTTTCTCCGCTCAGGATCTCCGCCAGAACCGGAACGTGGTCCCGAACTACTTCATCCGTATTCAGGAGGGGGAACTCATAGGTGACCACGCCGATCCCATGCTCCCCCCCCCAACTCCCAAACGACCCCGGGGTGGGGTATCCCACGTCCCTCACCAGGGGAAGACCCGTCCGTTCCGCCAGCCATTCGGCCAGGGGCCCCAGCTTCGCATCGTCGATACAGGCCAGGGGGGCATGAAGGGCGATGACGGCAGCCGGCTTCAGCTCCCGAATCAGGCTGATGAGGGCTCTCGTCTCCGGCTCCGACCCCTTTCTGGAACCCGGGCTCAGGACGACGTCCCGGGGGTCGTCCAGCGTCGACCGGTGTTTCACCGGCTCCGGCCGCCAGTCCTCCGTTGGAAAGTTCCGATTCAGATCGACGCCCCGGGCGTTCCCTCGGGTGCCCCGCATCAAGCCGTCGGGGTTCGCCGCCAGAACCACCGCACAATGGGGGGAGGGTTCCGGCAACAGCCGAAGGGCCCGGGAGAGACCCACCGTCGTCTCTCCTTCCTCCCCATGGATCCCCGCATGGATCAGGAGCTTGCACTCTCCCTTCGGCTTCCAGACCTCGAGGGGGGTCCCGAGGTGGGAGGACCCGTAGGTGCTCGGAGTCCACGGAATCGTCCCGATGTCTTTCCGGTCCCGAAGGGTCATGATGGGGGCCTTCCACAGTTGAGGACAAAGCGTCGGTAGATCTCGTCCAGATGCTCCAGAACCACCTCCTTCAGCGCCATGTCGGCAGACTCCACCGTACCCCACAAGAGCTCGGGGGAGAGGTGACGGAGATAATGGTCTGCCACAGGCCCATGGCTGAGGTGCCACCGCTCCGGCGCAACGCCCCCCCGGTCCAGGTCATACGGCCGGAAGAACCCGAAGGCTTCCCCTGCTGTTATCCGCTGGTCCAGCCAGTCGTGAAGGGGTCCGAACATCCCTCCGGGATCCACCTCTTCCGGGACAAGCTCGATTTCGTATCCCTCCGGCCGGGCCGTTGCATCATAGACGTCCAGGTCCGTTCCCCAATGGTGGCGGGAGGCTCCGGGAAGGGCCGACCATCTCAAGATGGAGAATGCCAACTCCTTGGGGGCCATCCTTTCGATGTCCAGGGGCTGTGCATGGCTGTCCAGAACCGGAAGCTGTCCGTCCACCTTCCGATTCCATATGGAGAGTTGAGCCTGGAAGCTTCTGAACCCGCTGAGGATCACCAGATCAAATCCGAAACGTGCCGCCTCCGTCCGGAGACCGAGAAAAGGCTCCACGACCTCGGCGTGGACCGGAACCCCTAAGCGCTCAACCTGGCCCGAAGAGCACAGGTGCGTCTCCGTCTGTCCGACGAGGGGTGCCACTGAGGAGGGCCACCCGGAGGAGTCTGTCATAGGCCGCTGTTGGGGTAAAAGCTCCCCGCCATCAGGGGCGAACCGCTCCCGACGAACGGTGAGCGACCAGCTCCCCAAACCAGGAGAGCGTTGCGGCACAATATGTAAGGGTAAGCGGGCCGGGGATAGCCGCGCCCGCGAGCGGGGGGTGACGGGCTACTTCAGCTTGAACTCCGCCATGAAGATCCTGGGTTCCGGGACGCCATCGAAGTTGAAATCGAAGAGTCCTTCATCGTCGGTGAGCGTCAGAGACCTCCCGTTCCGGACAAAGGTCGAATTCATGGTCTGGAAAAGGGGCGGCATTTCCGGCGTGAAGCGGATCCATACCGTGTTCTCACTCAGAAGCTGCATGACACCCAGAAGGGGCACGGTGATGGTTCCCATCCCTGGACGACCCAAGAGGGCGCTGGGTATGGCCGCGGTCCCAGAGAAGTGTCCACTCGCTTCGATATGGAAGGTCAGCGTCCCGCCATAAGCCACCACGTCGAACGCGATCAAGGGGTTGTCTTTGTGCTGCACCAGGGTAGCGGTGGACATCCAGGTGCCGGCATACTCGCGCATGGGGCCTTCGCCCGGCCCGGTGCCGTCCCCATCACAGGCCGCCAAACTCGCGACGGTTGTCAGGACCCACAGGGGTGCCAGCAGTTTCTGACCTCTCTTCAGGACCTTCATGGCCAAGCCGTCCTTCCGTTCTTCCGTTCTCTTGGGAGCCCCGTCCGAAACCAGGGCCTCCTTACCATCCCGATTCCTCACGGTCGCACCATTATCCCGACGAAGTTGGCCGCGGCTGTCTGCCCATTCCCGTCGAAATCGAATTCGGCCGTTTCGTCCCAGATCGTGAGGGTGTTCCCGTCCAGCTCGAAGAAGGGATCCATGGTTGTAAAAATGGGGGGGATCTGAGGGAGGAACTCGATATGCATCTGGTCCTCCCCGTCGAGCCGCCAGAGGCCGGAGATGGGGAAAGTGATCATCTCGACTTCGGGCATCCCGATCCTGGCCCCGGGGACTCCAACGGTCCCCGAGAAGCTGCCGGAGGGTTCGACGGTCATCTGGACCGAACCCCCGTCCTCGATGAGGTCGAAGCGGATATCCGAGTCGGCCGACGACACAACTGCGTACTGCGTGCCCTCCCAGGCGCCTGCGAAGTCCGCGATCGACAGTCCGTCGGGCCCGGTGCTATCATCGGCGCCGCAGCCCGTAAGCATGGCTCCGACGACGATCGCCCCGGCGGATAGCATCCACCTTCTGGTATTCCTTGGCCTGTTCATCTTTCCCAACTCTTTCCGTGTCCGATCCCAATCAGCCCCAAAAAGTCTCGGAACCCGGTGCAACGCACGAGAGGAACCAACCCTCCGAGCCCTTTCGTGCCCTTCCCAGCTCTCTTGTCCATGTCATTCCCCGGCTGCCTTTACATTCGAATGTCCCGGTGGTACCAGCCCGGCACTAACGGTTGGGCGAAATCACCGTGGCCAACTTCAGGAGCTCCGAGTTCAGGTCCATCCCCACCGACCTGCAGGCGTCCAGATTCACCAGGATCTCCGGCCGCCCTCCTCTGAGTCCCAGACCCAGACACAGCCCCTCCTCCATGTATTCCCTGACCCCGGTCAGAGTCGGAATGCGGAGGCCCGTCGCCACCTCGGCGATCTCCGACGCGTCCTGCGCCCTGAGTGGCGTGATGTAGATCAGGTCCACTCCTTCCTCGGAAAGCCGCCGTCTCAGTTCGGCCGGAGAAGAGGCCTGAAGGGAAACGACCCTGACCCCATCCGCGTTCAGGATCCGTCCGGATCCCTCTCGGGCCGCTGTGACGATCTCGGCCCGGGCCGTGGTGGAGACCCGGTTTCGGCCCTGGTAGACCACCCCCAGCACCAAGCCATCGTCAGAACGAACATCCAGGGCTCGGTCGAACCCGAGGATCCGATCGAAGAGGGACCACTGGGTGGGGATGGGCAGGGCCATATCCTGACCGGAGAGGGGCCCCGGGAAGAGGAAGGCGACGAACGCCCACACCCAAACCCGGTTCCGGATGGGGCGTTCAACAACCCCCCCAATGCCTCGGTTTCGCGTCGTCAGCCCGGGTTCGACCCAGGCGGTGGCCCCGGCCCTCACCACGACACCGTCGCACGGAGGGTCAATGTGCGTCCTGGCTGGGGGATAGAGGCCTGAGAATGTTGGAACCCACCAGGCACCGCATTCTCGGTATCGAAGAGGTTCTTGACGATCAGCTGGACTCGAGCGTGGTCTCGAAAGGACATGGAGGAGACCGTGAGATCGGCCACCGTCGTAGGATCGGTATCCGTCCCATAGATCGTCCGCCTCCCGCTCTCGAACCGGACGTTCAAGCCCACCTTTCCGACCCTTTCCCATCCGCCCGAGGCTCCGACACGAACCGAGTGCCTGGGGGAATTGACCAGCGGATCTCCCGCGGCCCGGTCGCCGCCGCCGGGAGCTGTCCCCCGATCGACGGCGTCGGTGAGCCCGTACCCCCCATGGGCGAGAATCCCGCGGGGTAGATCCACCCTGGCTTCGACCTCGAACCCCAGGGCTCGGGATCGGGCGATGTTCTGCTGCTGATAGGCGAGACGTCCCAGGTGGACCAACGAGTCCGGTGGCGGACCCTGCACCATCTGAATGAGGTTTCTGGCCTGGTTGACTCGTTTTTCGCCCGACTCGGCGGCCGGGATGG
>CBDUAX010000200.1:0-7947 GCA_965365235.1 uncultured bacterium | reverse complement strand
CGCTCTGGAGAACCTCTGGGACTTTCAGCCCCCGGTAGTCTGGAGGACGTGTATAGGAGGGGGGGCTGAGGGTGCCGTCTTCATAAAAGGAGTCCGACGAAGCCGATTCGTGGTCTCCCAAGACTCCCGGGAGGAGGCGAACCACTGCATCGGCCATGACCAGAGCGCCAAGCTCCCCGCCCGACAAGACAAAGTCCCCGAGGGAGACCTCTTCGGTGGCCAGGTGCTCTGCGACCCTCTGATCTACGTCCTTGTAGTGACCACAAAGGAAGGTGAGGTCTGATTCCAGCGAGAGCCGGACCGCATCTGCATGACGGAAGGGGCGGCCACGGGCCGAGAGCAGGACGATGGGCCCCGTCCGGTGGAGGCTCTCGACGGCCTCGAAGAACGGTTCGGGCTTCATGACCATTCCGGCCCCACCCCCATAGGGATAGTCGTCCACCGTCTGATGTTTGTCGTGAGTGAAATCCCGCAGATTCAGGATGTGATACTCTACCAACCCCTTCTCTCTCGCCCTGCCAGGAATGCTGGTGGAGAGAGGCGCACGAAAAACCTCGGGGAAGATGGTGACGATGTTGATCTTCATGGCGGTCTCGCCGGATTCTGGGCCACGATCCTGACCGGAGGGAAAGAGCCCCCGGTCCGCTCCGTCAGACAAGGTCCAGGAGCCCCTCAGGAGGATCGATCACCAGGGTCCCGGATTCGGGGTCCACCCTCTGCACAACGGTCTTGAGGAAGGGGATGTGGTGGGTACCCCTGGGGCCTCGGACCTCCAGAAGGTCGGCGGGCCGGAGCTCATAGACTTCCGTTACCTCCCCTACCTCTTCGCCACCCACGGTCACCACCTTCATTCCCAGGAGTTGGTGGTAGAAGAACTCCCCCTCATCCAACTCCTCCACGTCCCGTACCGACCGAAACAGATAGAGACCACGGAGGGCCTCAGCACTCGATCGATCCCCCACCCCGGGGAACCTGACCAGGTACCCTCGGCGAAAGGGCCGCACGGACTCCACGGTTTGGCTCGGCCGAGCCGGATCCGGTTCGTGTCCGGTTTCGTCTCCCAAGAACAGAATCACCCCGGGAGCAAAGGTGCTCTCGGGGTGATCGGTCAGGGGCCAGACGAATACCTCCCCCTTTGTACCGTGTGCCTTGTTGATGTGGCCCACGACCAGGTACGAGGGATCAGAGCGATCCATGGGTTCAGACCTCCCGTGGGAGTCCCGCTGAACCGTTACTCGGATTTCTCTTTGTCGTCCTCGGAGGCTTCCGGCTCCTCGGGTTTTGCCTCTTTGGCAACAGCCTCAGCGGCCGGCTCCTCAGCAGCCTCAGCGGCCGGCTCCTCGGCAGCCTCAGCGGCCGGCTCTTCGGCGGCATCAGCAGCCGGCTCCTCGGCAGCCTCCGGGGCGGCTTCCTCGCCCTCGCCTTTCTTGGCCTTCGCCTTGGCCTTGGTGGCGGCTCCCTCCTCAGCTTTCTTGGCCGCTTCGGCCTCCGCTTCCGCCTTCCGCTTCGCAGCAAGGGCCTCGACCTTTGCCTGCTTCTCGGCTTCCTTGTCCACCTCACCCACGGCTACGGAGGCATCGCCACCCTTCCGGACCTTCTTGAGGAGGGAGGAGACCGTGTGGCTGGGCACGGCACCCTGGCCAATCCAGTGGTCCACCCGCTCCATATCCACCACTACCCGGGCGGGGTGGGAGAGAGGCTTGTAGTAGCCTAGGCTCTCGACAAAACGGCCGTCACGGGGAGAATCACCGTCAGCCACCACAATGCGGTAGTGAACCTGCTTTTTCCGGCCCATCCGCCGGAGTCTGATCTTGATGGCCATCGTCCCTCTTCGATGTTGAAACGCTGAAGCTCGCCCTCTGACGAGCCGAATGTCCTCGTCCCGGAAATTCCTCCGGGAGCCTCCAGAAGCCCCAGGTCAGACGGGGAGGAAACCCCGGACCTGTTTCATCATTTTCTGCATCTCCTTGAACTGCTTCAGGAGACGATTTACCTCCGATACCGGTCGTCCACTTCCTCGAGCGATCCGGGCACGGCGAGATCCGTTCAGGATCTCCGGTTTCCGCCGTTCCTCCGGGGTCATGGAGAGGATGATGGCCTCGATGTGCTTCATCCTCTTCGGATCCATGTTCGCAGTCGGAAGCTTGGCACCCACCCCTGGAATCAGCTTCACCAGCTGCTCGAGGGGGCCCATCTTCTGGATCTGCCTCAGGGTGGAGAGAAAATCCTCCAGCGTGAAACGACCCTTCCCCAAAACCTTCTGCTCGAGCCGGGCCTGTTCCTCCACGTCCATGGCCGCCTGGGCTCGTTCTACGAGCCCAACCACATCGCCCATCTGGAGGATCCGACCGGCCAGACGTTGAGGGTCCGCCGAGTCCAGAGCATCCACGCCCTCACCCACACCCACAAACTTGATGGGCTTTCCTGTGACCCCGTGGATGGAGAGGGCTGCTCCACCCCTGGCGTCCCCGTCCATCTTGGTGAGGATGACGCCGGTGATGTCCAACGCCTCGTCGAAGCCCTCGGCGATGTTCACCGCCTCCTGCCCCGTCATGGCGTCGGCCACCAGGAGGATCTCCTGGGGCTGAAGCTCGGTCTTCAGTGCCCGGAGCTCATCCATCATGGGCTCGTCGATCTGGAGGCGTCCGGCGGTATCCACCAGGAGGACCTGGTTCCGCTTGGCTCTCGCCTCTTTCAACGCCTCCTGAGCGACGGAGAGGACTTCGCTGCCATCCTCTCCCCGGAAGACCGGAAGCTTCATCTGGCTCCCCAGGTCCACCAACTGACCCACCGCCGCCGGCCGATACAAGTCGCAGGCGGCCATCAACGGTTTCTTGTTCTGTCGGGCGAACCGTTTTGCCAGCTTGGCCAGCGTCGTCGTCTTCCCGGACCCCTGGAGCCCCACCACCAGGATGACCGTGGGTGGCACTGAAGCCCAGGCGATGCCGGGGTTCGCCTCTCCTCCCAGGAGCGTCACCAGCTCGTCATGGACAATCTTGACGATCTGCTGCCCCGGGGAGACAGACTTCAGGACCCTGTCCCCCAGCGCTTTTTCCTGCACCCGCTTCAGGAAGTCACGAGTGACCTGGTAGTTCACATCGGCTTCGAGGAGGACTCGACGCACCTCCCGAAGGCCATCCCGGACCATGGGTTCGGTGAGGAGCCCACGCTGCCGGAATTTTGCCAATACGCCGTCCAGCTTGTTACTCAGGTCGTCGAACATGGCGCTTTGGTTCCCGGTTCCTTCCACGCCGGCACCTGTACAGAGGAACCGGCAAAGCTTGATAAGCTAGCCAGAAAGAAAGCCCTTCTCAAGGCGTGAGAAGGGCTTCCGGGGTCCATCAGATCCGGTCCAGAAAGGGTAGATCGGGCTAGTCGACCCGGATGATCTGTCGACGACGGGTCCCAACCGAGACCATGCGAACCGGCGTATCTGTGATCTCCTCGATCCGGTCCAAATACGCTCGGGCGTTCCGAGGCAGGTCGTCCAGGGACCGGGCTTCCCCGGTATGCGCCTCCCAGCCTGGATGGGTTTCATACACGGGTTCGACCTCCCCGAGACTCATGGTGTCCGCGGGGAACTCATCCAACACACCCTTGTGAGTCTTGTACCCCGTAGCGATTGAGATCTCCGGCAGGGTGTCGAGAACGTCCATCTTGGTGATGGCGAGGCCGGTGAGGCCGTTGACCCTGGCGGAATAGCGGGCCAGGACCCCATCGAACCACCCGCAGCGTCTGGGCCGGCCCGTGGTGGCACCGAATTCCGAGCCCAACTCCCGGACCTTCTCGTCCATTTCCTGAGAGAATCCAGTAGGAAGGGGCCCGTTCCCGACCCGGGTGATATAGGCCTTCATGACCCCGAGCACCTCGTCGATGGCCGTTGGTCCGATTCCCGCTCCGGAGGCCGCGCCCCCGGCCGTGGTCGTAGAGGAAGTCACATAAGGGTACGTCCCATGGTCCACATCCAGAGCCGTGCCCTGGGCGCCCTCCAGAAGGACCGAGCTTCCGGCCTGGAGGGCCTGGTGAATCTCCAGGCCGACGTCGGTGGCCAGGGAGAGAAGACGCTCCCGAATTGCCAATGCCCCTTCTACGCACCCTTCGGTCTCACCCAGATCCGTGTGGCCCAGGGCATTGAGCTTTGCCCGGGTGCGAGCCAACCCCTCCTCCAGGAGGCTCCGAGCCCGGCCCTCGTCCTCCAGGTCCACGACCCGAACACCTCGGCGGGCCACCTTGTCCTCGTAGGCCGGCCCGATGCCCCTCCCGGTGGTGCCGATCTTCTTTGTGGTGTTCCCCTCTCTCGCCTTGTCCAGGAGCCGATGGTAGGGAAGGAGGAGATTGGCCCGGGAGCTCACACCCACACGCCCTTCGAGGTCGACGCCTCGCCCCTCCACGGCGTCATACTCCTGGAAGAACTGGATGGGATCAAGAACGACACCGTTCCCCATCAGGCAACGTTTGCCCTTATGGAGGATCCCGGAAGGAATCTGGTGGAGAATGAACTCCTCGTCCCCCACGTGTACTGTGTGACCGGCGTTCGCCCCACCCTGATACCGGGAGATGAGGTGGGCTTCCTCCGCCAACACGTCCACGACCTTCCCCTTCCCCTCATCCCCCCACTGCCCCCCGACCACCACCGTGCAGCGCCCTTTGTTCTGGCCTTTGACCACGACGCCCTTTGCTCCTTCCAATGGCCGGATCCAGAGGGGTGGACCCCGGCCTGTGCGCAAGAAAAAGGGCCCTCCGCCGGGGGAGGGCCCTTGACTCATCTATCCTCTGGAAGAAGCTAGACCTGAGGAGAGTGCCGGTCAAGAAGAATCGTTCCTCTACGCCAGCAAACCTCCCCTGCTCAGCGTTCCCCGGACCTCGGCCCATTTCTCCTCGGCCAACGGCCGGATGGGAGGACGCGGTTTCCCGCCGGCGAAACCCAGGAGGTCCAATGCGGCTTTCACGCCCGGGACCCCGATTCCGGCCACGATCTCGTTGTGGACCGGACCGATCTGTTGCTGAAGGCGCCCGGCTTCCGATCCCCTACCGGCCTTGAACGCCTGGAAGAGCTCTCCAGACTGCCCTGGTGCCAGGTTGGCCACGGCAACGATGCCTCCGACGCAGCCAACCTCCATGGCCGGGTAGAGAAGGGCCCCACTCCCTACCAGGACCTGGAACCCCTCCGTGCACTGCTCTACCAGTTCCCCCATGAGGTCCAGCTTCCCACGGGAATCCTTGATGCCCACGATGTTCTCGTGGTTGGACAGCTCAGCCACCAGGCCCGTGGGAAAATCAAGCGTGCTCATGCGAAGGGGTGCCTGGTAGACGATGACGGGGACGGGAGACGCCTCGGCCACCAGGAGATAGTGTTCCCTGAGAGCTTCCGGGGTCATGGCGCCTTTGTAGTACGCAGGCGGTTGCACGAGGACGGCCTGGGCGCCGGCGTCGGCCACTGTCTGGCACAAACGCCCAGTGGCCCGGGTGGACTCGAGACCGGTCCCGACGGTCAGAAGCACATCCGGTGGCAACACTTCCTTGGCTGCCTTCACCAGCGCGATCCTCTCGTCCTCATCCAGGAGCACCGCCTCACCTGTGGTCCCGGCGATGACGACTCCTTGAAGGGGTTGCTGGAACCATCGGCGAAGATTGGATTGGAATGCGGGGATATCGACTTCCCCGGTGTCTGCCGTAAACGGCGTCACGGCAGGAATGAAGACACCACTGAGGTCGATCAAGATGGAGTTCCTTTACAGGTTGGTTCGGGTTCGAGTACATGGACGCCGATGCGGGGGTTCCCAATGGGTTCGGTTAGATCCGATCCTTGTAGAAAGCGGACATATCCCGCTGGAGGTCTCCATCGGCAATCCCGGAATCCCCCTGCCCACCGCTCCCCGACCCGAAGATGTTCATCTTCAGGTCGAAGTCGGCAGGGTTGTTGGCGTTCTGTTTGGCCACTTTGAAATCCACCTGGTCGGACCTGACCAGATCCATGAGGTGCTGGTCGAAGCTCTGGGATCCGTAATGTTGCCGCCCCTCCTCGATGAGATCGGGGATCTCATGAGTCCGTTCCGGATCCTCGATGCAGTCCCGAATCGTACCGGTCACAACCATGACCTCACAGGCCGGGACCCTCCCTTTTCCGTCCTTCCGGGGAAGGAGGCGTTGGCTCACGACCGCCTGGAGGGTTTCCGCCAGTCTGGTCCGGACCATCTGCTGCTCTTCGGGTTTGAACACCGCCAACATTCGAGTGATGGTCTGGAAGGCATTCTGGGTGTGGAGTGTGGAGATCACCAGATGGCCGGTTTCGGCCGCTTTGATCCCCGTGTCGATGGTGACGATGTCCCTCATCTCCCCGATCAGGATCACATCGGGATCCTGCCTGAGAGCCGCCCGGAGGCCCGACATGAACGATGAAGTGTCGGTACCGATATCTCTCTGAGTCACCGAGGCTTTCTGGTCTCGGTGGAGGAACTCGATGGGGTTCTCCAAGGTGACGATGTGGCGGGCGTACCGGGCATTGATGTGGTGAACCATGGCCGCCATGGTGGAGCTTTTCCCCGCCCCCGTAATCCCGGTGACCAGAATCAACCCCCGCTCCGCATCCGAGATATCGCTCAGGACCGGCGGCATCTTGAGATCGGAGAAGGTGGGAATCTCGAAGGGAATCGCCCTCATGACGATGGCGAAGCTTCCACGCTGGCGAAGGATGCTGACCCGGAAACGACCGAGGCCCGGGACCCCCCAGGAGCAGTCATAATCCAGGAGCTCATCGATATTCTCCTTGTCCGATTCCCTGGGGATCAGCTTCAGGGCCAGGCTCTTGACCTGATCCGGCCCCAGTTTTTGCTGGGTCATGGGGATCAGCTTCCCATGGAATCGGGCTCGAACCACGTCTCCAGACTTGATGTGGATGTCGCTGGCGCCCTTCTCGATTGCGGCTTTGAAGATCTCGATCATGCTGCGGGTCTCCAGGTATGGAACGAACCGTCATCTCGCTCCATGAAGATTATCCCTCGAAGGGTCCCGGGCCAACAGTGCCATGGATCAAGGGGCCCCGGGATGCCGGTGTCTCCTTCCACGGGATCCGAAGGTCAGAGCCCCAGGACCCCCTCCAACTCCCAGCCCGGGAAAAGGGCCCCGGCCTGTACCCTCACCGTTTCAGCGGTCAGCGCGTCGCCAGTAAGGGCCACGGTGAGTAGGTTCGGCCCCTCCCCCGTTCCCTTGAGAGGAAGCTTCTCCACACCTCCTGCGGGATCCAGAAGTCGAATGGTCGGGTTGACCTTCAGGACAAGATCCTGGATCAGGGGGAAACAGGTGCAAGCCAGAACGATGGAGTCGGCTTCGGCCACGGCCTGCCCGATCTCCTCCTCGATGGCTTCCCTTTCTTCAGGAAGATGGTGTCTGAGGTTCGCGATGGCCCTTTCGGTGACGGTGGCGGGAAGGGGCAACACCGACCTAGCACCTGCAGAACGAAGGAGGTCCCCATAGAGGGGATCGCCCACGGTGAATTCGGTCCCCATGAGGCAAACGGAACGACCCGACACATCCCTGGGCCGCCCCTGAATGAGCGCTTCGGCAAAGTCCAGCATGGAAAAAATGGTGATTCCAAGCGCCTCGGCCCGGTCCGAAACTTCCGGGGTAGCCCGGAGGAGAACCGATGCTGTGTTGCAGGCAACGATGAGATGAGGAGCCAACCCGTGGGCAAAATCAACCCATCGGTCCAGCGCTTCACGTACCTGCGACCTGGTCTTCACTCCCAGGGGATTGACGGCGTAGTCGGCAAGATAGAATGCCCGGAAACCCCGGCCCTCCCGAGCAAGCCGGGCCACCACCGTGCTGCCTCCGATACAGGTATCTGCGAACACGACGTCGAAGCCCCCCTCTTCCACTCGATCACCAGAGGGCACATCGAGGGGACCCAACGGGGAGGCCCCCGGCGGCTGGTCGGTCCTATCCAAGCGC
>CBDUAX010000199.1:0-7976 GCA_965365235.1 uncultured bacterium | reverse complement strand
ATGATCGTGTAGAGGATCGCTCCAATCCCAGCAGCCACCGTCGCAATGGGCATCTGGGTAGTGACGTGATCCATATGATTCGACCCCGTGGCGAGGCTGGAGAGGATGGTCGTATCACTGATGGGGGAGCACTGGTCGCCATACACGGCTCCGCCCAGCACGGCCCCGAAACAGAGGGTGATGTAAAAGGGGTCCGGGTTGACCGCATGGGCCAAGGGCATGGCGATGGGGAACACCACAGCGTAGGTGCCCCACGAAGAGCCCACCGAAAAGGCCACCACCATGCAGATGAGCATGAAGATGGCCGGGAGGAAGGAAGGCTGGATAATCTCGCTGGTGGTCCGAACCAGGAATCCAGCCGTTCCGAGTGATCCCGAAACCGTTCCCAGCGTGACGGCCAGAGCCAGAATGATGGCACCAAGGGATACTCCCTTCACCCCGTCCACGAAGCCCTCGATGACCTCCGGCAACTTCATCCCCTTGATCATGGCCAGGATCATGGCGGAGAGGACGGAGATGACAAATGCCTCATTGATGGGAACGCTGACCGCCCCGGTGGCCCGGTAGTTCAGAATCAATCCACCCACCGCGATGCCGATGAGGGTCAGGATGGGCACCGAAAAGTCCCAGTTGGTGGTCGTATAGCCCTCCGGCACCCTGAGGGTCTCGAGTTCTTTGCTGGACATGGTTTGGACGCCGGGTGCATCCAACTCACCCGTGTCCTTAACCCGCTGGATCGCCCGCTTCATCTTTCCGAACACGAAGGGGTTGAGGTCCAGGGCGAAGGTGTAGGTGAAGACCACCGCCAAGATGCCGTAGAAGTTGAAGAAGATGGCTTTGTAGAAGAAGGAGGTGGCGTCACCGATGGTGGCGAAGAGGGGGATCGTCCCCACCACCAGCCCGCCCACATAGGCCGGCCATACATTGAAGGGGATCACCGTGGCGATGGGTGATGCAGTGCTGTCGATGATGTAGGAAAGCTCCTCATGGGAGACTCCGGCCTCATCGGCCACGGGCTTGACGGTGCTTCCCGCCAGGATTGTGCTGATCGTCCCACCCTGGTGGAAGACGGTCCCGATCATGCACCCGAAGAGCCTGGCGCTCTTCCGGCCCCGGACCATCCGCTCCCCGGCCCAGTGCGCGAAATAGCGGGCCCCCCCGGTCCGGGTCCAGATCCCGATGAGCCCTCCCAGGCACCAGAGATACACCAGGAGGATCTGGGCGTAGGACTCGGTACCCACCGCCGGGAGGAGGAATTCCGCAATGATGTTGAACTTTCCGCTGACGATCCCCCCTGCGGCGATCCCGATGAAGAGGGCCGAGATGACCTCCTTCGTCCAGAAGCAGAGGATCAGCGTGAGGGCAGCCGGAACGATGGACCAGAACCCGAAATCGTCGAACCCCGGAGCCTGGCTGATGATGCCCGTGTTGTTCCTCAGATAGAGGAGGAGGATCAGGACGAGTCCGCCGACAATCCACGTGATGTTTCGCTTCATCGGATGCTGCCCGTTCGGGTTCGAATTCAAAAAGAGCCGACTGGGACTGCTACCAGGTGTCCTTGGGCGGGATGTTCAGCTCTCCCTCGGTCTTGGCCACCCACACCGCCGCCGCTGAGTCACCCGTCACATTCACCGCCGTCCGCGTCATGTCCAGAATCCTCTCGACGCCCAGAACCATGGCCAGCCCTTCCAGGGGGATCCCCAGGGCCTCCAGGACGATGGCCAGGGTGATGAAGCCGATCCCCGGTACCCCGGCGGCCCCAATGGAGGCCAGGGTGGCCGTAATGACGACGATGATCAACTGTCCCGGGGTCAGGGTGATCCCGTAGACCTGGGCGATGAAGATGGTGCTGACCCCGTGGTAGATCCCGGTGCCGTTCATGTTCACCGTGGCACCCAGGGGCAGGACGAAGGAGGCCACGTCCCGGGATACGCCCAGGTCGTCCTCGGTGATCTTCAGGTTGATGGGGAGAGCCGCGTTGCTCGACGACGTCGAGAAGGCGAACACCATCACCTCGTAGAACCGCTTGAAGAAGAACATCGGGCTCATGCCCGAAAAGAACTTCAGCGTGATGGGATAGAAGGTGAGGGTGAAAAGGATCATCGTCCCCACCCCGACGAGCACATATTGCAGTAACGACAAGATGACCCCGAAGCCGAACCTCCCCGCCACCGCCGCAATGAGGATGAAGACGCCGTAGGGAGCGATCTTCATGATCATCTCCACGATGACCACCATGGCATCGTTCACCGATTCCAGAACATCCACCAGGGGTTTCCGTTTCTCCTCCGTGAGGACGGTCAGGGCAATTCCCAGGAAGAGCGCGAAGAAGATGATCTGGAGCATGTCCATGTTGGCCATGGACGCGAAGGGGTTTCGAGGGATGATGTTGAAAAGGATGTCCTGGAGTCCCGGTGGCTCTTCCATTGCCTCCAGGCGAGCCTCGTTGGTCCCGGAATAGTCTGAGAGAAGCTGGGTTTTGACGTCTTCGTCCAGCCCGGACCCCGGCTGGAGGGCACCGGCCACCACCAGGCCCAGTGCAACGGCCAACGCCGTGGCCACCAGATAGTACCCGATGGTCTTTACTCCAATCCGACCGAGTTTCTTCAGATCCCCAAGGCTCGCTGTCCCGATGATGAGAGACGCCATCACCAGGGGAATCACGATCATGATGAGCAGCCGGATGAAGGCCTGACCGAAGGGCTCCAGCGCCACGAACCAATCGCCCACCCCGGCGAGCTCCGCCACGGCGCCGGCAATAGCCCCGGCCACGAGGCCGATCAGGATCTTGGTATGAAGTTGCACAGGTGGCTCCTCTTCGAAACGCCGCAAGCGGGCGGCATCAATGGGCTTCGCAAAACAGCCACCAAGTTGCCGGGCGAAGGGCGCTCAGGCAACCTGGCGGCCAGGGGGATGAAGAGATCTTTGAGGACGGGCCTCCAATGAGACCTCAGTCCGAGGCCCCCGGGCCAGCCGTCAGAACCTCTTCCCCGTCCAGCTTCGCCACGATGACAGAGCCGAATGAGTCGGAGAGGACGTTCACCATGGTCCGGAACATATCCAGGACCCGATCCACGGCCAGGATGACTGCCACACCCTCCAGGGGAAGGCCTACGGCCCCTAGGATGATGGACATCATCACCAGGCCCGACATGGGCACCGAAGCGGCCCCAATGGAGGCCAGCAAAGCCGTCAGAACCACCACCAACTGCTGGTCGAAGCCCAGGTGGAACCCGTAGATCTGGGCGATGAAGATGACCGCCACACACTCATAGAGGGCCGTCCCGTCCATGTTCACCGTGGCCCCGATGGGAAGGACGAAGGAGGCGATCTTGTCCGATACTCCAGAGTGCTCCGTCACGGCCTTCATGGTCAGGGGAAGCGTGACGATGGTGGATCCAGTGGAAAAAGCCGTGATGAGAGCCGGTGGCATCCCCAGAAAATGCCGGTAAGGGTTCTTTCGGGTGACCAGGTATGTGAAGAGGGGGAGGGTCACCGCCGCATGAATCAGCAAACCCACCAGGACCAGGACGAAATAGAAGCCCAACGACCGGAAAGCTTCGAACCCTGTTGTGGCTACGATGCGGGCATTGATCCCGAACACACCAAGGGGCGCCGTCCAAATTACGGCGTAGGTGAGCTTCATCATGGCTTTGAAACCGGCCTGGAAGAGATCCCCGAGATGAGACTTGTGAGGTTCATCCAGCCGAGTGACGAAGTACCCGAAGAGGATGGAGAAGAAGATCACCGGAAGCACGGTCCCCTCGGCCATGGCCTGAAAGGGGTTTTCCGGGATGATGTTCAGGATCAGATCAACTGGGGTTTCGGTGAGGGCCGGGATCTCACTGACTTCCTGCTCGAATTCGATGGCAGACCCGATGCCCGGCTTGAAGATATTCACCAGGGTCTGGCCCGTCAGGATGGCCAGGAGGGAGCTGGTGATGTAATAGGCGAACGTTTTCCCGCCCAGGATCCCCAGGTCTCTCCGCCCCCCCACATTGATGACGGCCGCCGTCAGCGAAGTGATGATCAGCGGCATGATGGCCATCCGCAAAAGGCGGAGGAAAATGTCGGAGAGGGGGGTGGCGATTGGGACGATGGCCTCTCCGAAGAGTTGGCCGGAGAGGATCCCGCCGAAGAGCCCGACGAAAATCCAGAAGGTCAGGGAGCGGTAGGGAATCTTCATCGATGTGGTCCGGGGCCTTCAGTAGACGGAGAAACCATCTCGGGCCCGGGTGAAACCGGCATCGGTGTTCCGGGGCCGGCTACCCCTGGGCCGGCCCCCCCCCAAGGAGGGACCCGACCCGGAAGGTAGGGTCCAGCGCTACCGTCAGTCCATTCCCTGGACTTCGGCCAGAGCGGTCAAAACATCCTCGTTGGAGGGACGGACCCGGTAGTCGACCTCCACGAACTTCCATCGGACCAACCCTTCCCGGTCGATGATGAAGGTGGCTGGATGGGTGATCTGTCGTCCCCGGGGGTCTCCATCATTGAAGAGGCCGTACCGATCGATGACCCTGTGACCCTCGTCGAAGAGGAAGGGAAACCGGGGCACGAGATTGTCATCTGCCGAGATCTTGTCCACCATCCGCTGAAGATCCTCCGGAGCATCCACCGAGAGGGCGAGGATCTGGGTCGAAGCCTCTTGCTCTTCCGTCAACAACGCTTTCAGCTGCACGAGCTGTTGGGTGCAGTAGCCTCACCAGTGGCCTCGGTAGAAGACCAGCACCACCTCCTTGACCCCTCGAAAGTCCGAGAGGGTCAGCGTGTCGCCATCGAGGGTCTGGAGGGAGAAGTCCGGGGCTCTGGTCCCCACAGCCACCCGCTCCAGATCGATAGCTGGGAGATCGAGGCCGTCCTTGGGACCCAGGGTCAAAGGAGCCTCCTCCTGAGAGGGAGCGGCTTCCTGATAACCGGCGTCCCCATCCTGCGCACAACCGGATAAAGCAAGGGACCACGCGGCCAGGAAGGCAACGGCCGAAAAGAACGACGGGTTCGGGAGTGTCATCCAACAGACTCCTGAGAGGGATTCGGTTTTGAACAGGAACACCCACAAGGTGGCCTGAGTTCCCCGGATTCGCGAATGGGAGCCTACCCCGCCGGTCCGATGACCCCGCCCAGGACCTGCAGCTCTTCGAAAAGGAGCCCGTCGAACCGCAAGGGCCAACTTCCTTCCTTTCCTGGTCCCAGTCGGGCCCTCTGGACAAGCGGGATGTTCAGCGGATCTCCGATCTGAGACAACCCCGGACCCTGAATCCGGTAGACCCAGACAGCCTTCCCCTCCGGCCCAAACACCCGATAACTCGAATCTTCCAGGACCAGGGCCGTTCCCTCGTCCAAGCCCAACCCCACCACCACCGGTGGTTGTTTGTCGTAGAGAAACCGAGCCAGGAAGGCCAGAAGACGCCCCTCACGGTTCCGTTCCGTGAAGTGGCTGTCCACCAGGACGTTGAGGAGCTCAGGCTGTAGGAAGGGTGGGTAGGAGAGTTTGATTTCGGCCCGGAACGGATCCTGGAGCGCTTGCTCCGAGGTCACCGAACCCGCTTCGGCATCGAACACCGCACCCCCCAGCGACATCGCCCCGGCGCTGGTTCCTCCCACCACTCCGCCCCGTCCCGTCAGCCGAACCAGAGCCGTGTGAAGATCGTCCGGCCAGCGCCCCAGGTAGTCCCACTGATTTCCGCCGGCCAGCCAGACCGCCTCGGCCCGGTTCACCCGACAAATGACTCCCAGGTCGTCCCCAGCGGTGGGATCGTCGGTCCGGATGGTGACGACGGAGGCCGGGGCCGGTGAGGGAGAGAGGCTCTGGGTGAAGTAGTCTGGGTAGCTGGTGAGGGAACCGGTGGCCCGAAGGATGACGATGTCCCCCCCTTGAGCCCCTTCGACGAACAACCGTGCCGACACATCGTCGTCGGATCCCCCACCCATCAGCACCAACCGGTTGATGGGCTCGGTGGTGACGTTTCTCCCATCGCCCCTGCCTCCAATGGTGATGCCCGGGCCCGGTGTTGGGCAGGGATCGTTGTCCCCCAGTGGATCCAAGCGCCCCGGGCCCCCGTCCCCGCAGGCGATGGCGGAAAAGACGATGGTCAGAAAGGTCAGTGCTATGCTCTTGTGGCGGAGGGTCCGCATAGAGTCTTCTACCTGGAATCTGGGTGCCGAACGGTTGGCTGGAAAAATGCGAAAGGGTCGTGGCCGGCGCGAGGGTCATCCCCAAGCTGATGACGGCTCGCTCAAAACCCAATACAATCAAGGCCGAGGGGGAGTTGATCCCCCAGAGCCACACTCCCAGGAACGGCTCGAACAAATCCGGGGGTGGAGAGATCCCCAGCCAGGAGATACGTGTGCTGAAGATCGCATTTCACGGTGCAGCCCAGGAGGTGACGGGTTCGTGCCATCTCATCAAGACCGACAAAGGAAATATCCTTCTGGACTGTGGAATGATCCAAGGAGGCCCGGAACGGCACGAACGGAATCGGGAGCCGTTCCGGTTCGACCACAGGGACATCAAGGCGGTGATCCTGAGTCACGCCCACATCGACCACACAGGGCGTCTCCCCCTCCTGGTAAAATCCGGGTACGAGGGCCCCATCCTGGCCACCGAGTCCACCGTCGAGCTTTGCCGCATCATGCTGGCGGACTCCGGCCGGATCCAGGAGGAGGACGCCCGTTGGAAGATCAAACGGCTGACCAAAGAAGGAAAAGACGCCTCCTGGGTCCAACCCCTCTATACCGAAGACGACGCCCTGGAGGCTGTGGATAGGATACAGCCCGTCTCTTTCCACAAAGAGTTTCCCGTGGACGGGATCGGGACCGTTACCTACCACCTGGCTGGGCACATCCTGGGGGCCGGGGTGGTGGAGTTGAAGATCGGCCAGGGGGAAGGGGCCAAACGGATCCTCTTCTCCGGCGACCTGGGGGTGGAAGGAGCTCGCCTTCTGGGCCCCCCGGAGAGTGTGCCCAAGCCGGACTATCTCCTCATGGAGTCCACCTACGGGGATCGCCAGCGACACGAAACCATGGACCGGACCGAGGAGCTTTTCCAGATCGTGTCCGAAACCGCCAAACGAGGGGGGAAGGTCATCATCCCCTCCTTCGCGGTGGGCCGCACCCAGGAGGTACTGGCCCGTCTGAACGACCTGGTCGAGGCTGGACGATTACCGGGGATCCCGGTGTTCGTGGACAGCCCCATGGCCACAGCCGTCACCAAGGTGTTCGCCATGCATCCGGAGGTTTACTCGGAGAAGGCCCAGCGCCTTCTCCGGACTGGGGACGAGCCCCTGGAATTTCCCGGTCTCAAACTCATCACCCGGGTGAAGGACTCCATGGAGTTGAACAAGCTCAAGGGGCCCGCCGTCATCATCTCAGCCTCCGGCATGTGCACGGCCGGGCGCATCAAGCATCATCTGAAGCACAACATCAGCGACCGCCGAAACACGATCCTCTTCGTCGGATACCAGGCCCAACACACCCTGGGCCGCCACATCCAGTCGGGCACCAACCCCATCCGAATCTTCGGAGGCTGGTTCGATGTGGAAGCGGAGATCCGAACGGTGGACGGATTCTCCGCACACGCCGACCTGGACGAGCTCC
This sequence comes from uncultured bacterium, assembly GCA_965365235.1. Lineage (GTDB taxonomy): Bacteria > Gemmatimonadota > Gemmatimonadetes > Longimicrobiales > Gaopeijiaceae > CBDUAX01. The sequence continues at coordinate 383 of CBDUAX010000199.1, read as the reverse complement.
TGGCGTGGTACGACTCCCTCGGCGGGGTCGAGGTCCAGACCTTCCTGGTTCATGGAGAGGAAGACGCCGCCCGGTCGCTGGCTCGAGAGCTTCGAGAGCGGGGCCTGGAACCTGTGGTGGTCCCGGAGCTACACCAGGAGTTCCCTCTGGAGTAGAAAGACCCCATGACCCCCCTCGTCGTCATCGCCGGCCTGCTGGCCCTCGGTTCGGGGACCCTCAAAATCTTCGGAAGGGGGGGACGTAAGGCTGGGTTCTCCATCTGGGCCCTCATGGAGCTGGTCGTAGGCGGGTTCGTGCCCATCTATGCTCTCAAGGCCCCTTCCACTCCAGCCCTCCTCCGATTCCTCCTCTTCATGACGCTGAGTTTGATCCTCTTCTCCTCC
>CBDUAX010000198.1:0-8013 GCA_965365235.1 uncultured bacterium | reverse complement strand
GGTCGCCGGTTCGAATCCGGCCGCCCCGATTGGACGACCCGGAGTGGCATCAGCCGCTTCGGGTCGTTTTGCTTCTGCAGCGAGATAGGCGAGGACACCCTCCCCGGCTCTCCCTCCCAACGAGACCAAGGATCTCCAGAGAAGAAGCGATGGTCGGTTGGGGGCCCGGGCGGGTGTCAGCCCTCGCCAGGTGCCTGCTCGCGTGACCTCCTTGCGGATATCCTTGCCGCCTTCGGTTAGCGTGGTTAAATAGTCTGAAAACCCCCCAGACAGGAGGCATGATGCGCAGGTTCACGCGGTTTTTCCTCATCCTTCTCGCCCTTTGCCTGCATTCCCAAATGCTGCAGGCCCAACTTGTAGACCTGGACGACACCCGCACAGCCGAACAGAAGTGGGCTAGGGCCGTGACCTTCAGCAACTTCGGGTTTGCGGGGATGATCGCTGTTGGAAAAGAGGCCGGCATGACCGTGGAAGAGGTGGGGAAATGGTTCGGCGAGTGGGGTGCTCCAACGTGGGGGGCGCCCGGTGAGACGCCCCTCAACGAATTCGTGTGGTGGTATCACAGGAACTTCAACATCTTTCCGGGCCTGGAGTTCGAGCTGCTCTCCGAATCTGAAACCGAAATTCGGGGCCGGATGAACACTCCCTACGCCGGGTTCTTCGGCGAGAACCGACAAAGGCCCGGGGTCACCCTGGAGGAGTTCCGAAGGGTTTTCATCCTCGCGTATGAGGTGACCGCCGACTACCTCGGGTTCGACATGACCCACGAGGTAGATGGGGACTGGATTGAGTTCACGGTGAAGGCCAGGTAGATGAACCCCCGAGCCGGAGGAACCATGAGAAGGCTCGCCGCCGTAGCTCTCCTGACGATTCCCGCCGCTTGCCAAGCCCCGCCCACCGAGATGACCGAGGCCGAGATCGCCCAGATTGAGGCCGAGGTGATGGCGACCAGCGACCGGTTGATAGACTCCTGGAATGCCTACGATGCCGAGGCTTTCTTCGGCGTCTACCATCCGGAGAAGGTTTCTTTTGCCTGGGGCGCACGGGTTTGGAAAGACCACGAGGCCCTCTCTGACGGATGGAGAGAAGTGTGGTCCTCCGGCGATTCCATTTCGGTATCCTGGGTTGAGCGTACCGTCCAAGTCCTCGACGATGAGGCGGCCATCTTCCAAGGGAGCACCGACCTGACGGTCTACTACAAGAACGGTCGGATCATGCACTACCCTGGCACTGCCCATTGGACCGGCCTCTTTGAGCCAGCCGCAGATGGATGGAAGATGACCGTCAGCAGCTACACCTTTGGCGGCGCCCAGCGACTGGATCAACAAGGCTGATCCACCCCATTCGAGCCCCTGGCGCGTTTCGGCGTGCCAGGGGCTGATGTTCCCCCCTCACACCGGGGTGTGACCTGGTCGGACAGAGCCGCCCCGATCCACTAGTATGGCGTGAAGGCCGCATCCTGGGAGCCCGAGGGCGGAGGCGTAATGGGAAACGCCAACACAGCGTTCACGATCCCCTTTGCAGCTCTTTCCGGGGCCTCCACGATCACGCGCCGATCCCTGGAGCTGGTGATGAACCCGGTCTCGAGGATCACGCCGATGGTCATGGGATGGAGGGCGTGCTCGTATCGCCGGAAGTTGAAGGCGTAGTAGTTCCGCATGCGTCGGGTGACGGTGGGTAGCTGGCGGAGAGAGGTCGCTTCACCATAGCTGGTCTCCAGAAGGTCGGCGAACCCTGATGCCCGGCCGGTAGCATCTCTCCGCGGCGTCGCAACTCGATATCCGGATGCGCCAGGATCACTGCTGCCATCGGCATGGATGGCGATGAAGAGATGGGCCCGGTAACTGGGCGGCACGACCGCCGGGAGAAGGTCGACCTCGTACCCGGCTTCCCTCAGCATCTCGGCAGCGGCTTCGGCGATGGCCAGGTTGACTTCCCACTCTGCCGTCCCACGCCAGGCCGTTCCGTTGTCCCGAAGCCCGGAGAGTTCGCGAGGGGCTTCATCCGCCTTCCAGTGGCCGGCTTGAATCCCGATTCGAACTGGCCCCTCGGGTGGCTTCCAGTCGGCAGGGGTCGGAATCGGCTCCGGGTACCGGCTCCTCCAACGACTCCGTCGACTCCTGGTGCTGGGGACCGTCTGTGGCGAGAGATCCCGGGGCTCCAACGCCGCCGTGGGGAGAGGTTGGCTCGTCTCCACTGGCTCTACCGGTCCAGCCTCCGGCAGAAGGGATGCAGGCAGTTCCTCGATCCCGAACCCCGAATCGGCCGACGGAGCCGGGAATCTTCCCTCCGCTTCAGGGCCAAAGCCGGCAAGCCATGCGGAAAGGGCCATGATGCCAACGATCCCCAGGTACCTCATGCTCCCCCTCGGCCCCGTGGGGCCCGTTCAAACCTATGTTGTCCAACGGTCAGCGACGCTATCTAGAAGTAGATGGGATGGCAATACGGTTCCAGCTCGACTCGAGAACCTCTGACAACTCCCTTGCGATTCATTCATAAAAACCCAACGCTTGCGCCACCCCCCCGATTGAATGGAGCTTGCGGATATGGGAGTCGCTCATTCCTGCGTCCCGACTCTTGGGAGGGGAAACCCATGACTCACCTTCCGTCGGTTGTTATTTCCTCTCTTGTTTTCGGTCTTCTGCTCCTCCTCCCCTTTGAGTTGGGGGCTCAGCGGGGCACATCCGATTCCGGCGCCAACCAGGCAGTCCGCGGTCACCTTGTCGACCTGGAAACCGGGGACCCGGTGGCCAGCGGAGCGGTTACGGTGATCCTGGGGGCCGAACGCCTGGCGACCACGGATACCGATGAGGATGGGTTCTTCTTCCTTCCGATTAATCGCCCGGGGGTCTACCGGCTGGAAGCTCGTCGACTGGGTTATGCCTCATCCCTCTCGCAGGGTTTTCGAGTGATTCGGGGAGATACCTTATCCGTCCGGTTCGGCCTACACGTAAGTGCCATACCCATGGACCCTCTTGTCGTCGTGGCCAGGACCAACCGAGGCCAGAACAAGTTCCGGAATCATCAGGAGGACTGGGGCAGGGGCATCTTCATCACACCCGAGATGATGGACTCGATTGCCCCGATCCACTACGCCGACGTGTTCAGGAAGCAAGAAGACATCTGGCTCTCATGGGGATGGGGTGAGCTGTCCACCGGAAGTAAAGGTTTGGTACCCAAGGTTCGAACCTTCAAAGGCCGGGGATGTCTGGCCTACATGGTGAACGGGATCCAGGTCCGAACCGAAAACTGGTATCTCCTGGATGGAATGGATCCAGGGACGATCAAGGCCGTCGAGATCTTTCGCTATCCGGGAGAAGTACCACCGGACCTCAGGAACCACGGCGACATCACTACCACTTCTACTCGAACGGGAGCCTTTGGGAACGCTACCTACTCGGTCCAGGATTTTTATGAGTGTGGCGTAGTGGTCTACTGGACCGACCGGGGCTGGTGACGGTCGACCTCGCCCGCCGCTGTCCTCTTTTCAGACGACGCCACCCGCTCCGTTGAATCTGCGACACCCGCCACCTGACCTGACACAGCATTGGTTTTTCTCCCTCCCTCGAAGGCCACTCGAATCCTTGGGGTCGGAAGGGGAAGCGTTTTTCGGCCCGGGACTCTACTTTCCTTTGGCCGGGCCCCAATTTCCGTCCCATGGGAGGGAATCAAACGCGCGGCGGGTGTTAGGGATGGAGAGAGAAACCCACATTCCCTGGGAGGGGAAAGCATGGCGAAGTCCCTGGAACTGGCGGCAAACGAACTCCACCGATGCTGCGACCCGGATTCATTAGGATTCATTACGACGGAGGAAATCGAGCCCCTTTCCGGCGCCCTCGGCCAAGAGGAGGCCATGAAAGCCCTAGCCTTCGGGGTCTCCGTTGCCTCGAAGGGGTACAACATTTTCGCCTTGGGCCACGCCGGTTCCGGCCGTCGGACCTTCATCCAAAGGGCTCTGGAACTCCGGTCCAAGGACGAGCCCACACCCAACGCATGGTGTTACGGGTTCAACTTCAAGATTCCCCGTCATCCCGTCGCTCTCGAAATGCCGCCGGGTCAGGCGGAGCTGTTGGCGGCACGCTTGGATGCTCTGATTCCGGACCTCCGCCGGGCCATTCCCCAGGCCTTGAACGCAGAGGACGTTTCCAGCAGGCGGGGAACCATCTATGAGGAGAAGGGAAAGGAAGCCTCCGCTGCCATGGAGGTGTTCCGGAAAGGTGTGGAAGACGACCCCCACGTAGTTTTGATCGGCAAGGAAGACGGCGTGGTAACCGTGCCCGCCTCTGAAGGGGAGCCGTTGACGAAAGAGGCCTATCTGGCTCTCCCGGAAGACCAGAGGGAGGTCATTGACGACCGGGTTCGTGAGGCGGCGAAGGAGCTCTTCCAGACTCAACGGAAGATGCACGAGTTGCAACAGGAGGCCGCGTCCCTGGCCGAGGATCTCCACCGGCAGGTGACGCGGAGCGTGGTAGAGCACCGTTTCTCCACCCTCAAAGAGCTGCACGCCGAAAGCCCCAACGCCCTGGCTCACCTGGATGCCATGGCTGCGGATATCGTTGAGAATTGGGAAGAGTTCACGCCGAAGAGTGCGGAGGAAGGAGAGGCCGCCGCTCTCCTCGGCCAACACACCGAGGACTTCTTCATACGGTATCGGGTGAACCCGTTGGTTCCCAGGGGACGCCATTCCGGTGCCCCCGTGGTGGTGGAATCCAATCCATCTCTCATGAACCTCCTGGGGCGGATCGAGGGCCAGATCCGCTTCGGAGTCATGGTCACCGACTTCACGAGACTGGCGCCGGGAGCCCTTCACCGGGCCAATGGCGGATACCTGATCATCCACGCCGAGGAGCTTCTTTCCAGGCCTCGGGCGTGGACGGCGCTGAAACGGACGCTCAGGACCCGGGAGATTCGCCCGGCGGACCCCGCCGGGGACATGGGCCTCATGGTCACCGAGGGCCTCGAACCCGAACCGATCCCGTTGAACGTCAAGGTCATCCTGATTGGTGAGCCGCAGACGTATTACATGCTTCAGTCCGCGGACCCGGAGTTCGACGAGTTGTTCAAGGTGAAGGTGGACTTCACCCCCCAGATGGAGAGGACACCGGAGGCGGAATTGGGATACGCCTCGTTCGTGGCGGCTCGGTGCGAAAGGGAAAAGCTTCCTCCCTTTGGGGCCTCGGCCGTGGCAGCCGTGGTTGAAGAGGGTTCTCGGCTCTCCAGGGACCAGCGGAAGCTGTCCACTCGGTTCAGGGCCATCAGGGATCTGGTCAGGGAGGCGGCCCACGTAGCCGTATTGTCGGAGGCCACCGTCGTGGATCGGACCCATGTCGAGGGGGCACTCCTCGACCGGCACGTTCGGAACAACCGCCCCCATCGGGAAATGTTGGACCTCATTCGAAGGGGTGTCTTCTCCTTCGAGCCCCGGGGAGACAAGGTCGGGCAAATTCATGGGATCGGCCTGATCCAGATCAGCGACGAGGCTTTCGGAAGGCCCATCCGGGTGATGTGCAGCGCCTACCTGGGGACCGAGGGGGTCATCAACATCGAGCGGGAAGCCCAGATGAGTGGGCGGATCCACAACAAAGCCTTCCTCATCCTCTCTGGGTATCTGGGTCGGACCTTTGCCAAATCCAAGCCACTCCTTCTTTCCGCCAGCCTCTCTTTCGACCAACTCTACGAAGAGATCGAAGGAGACAGCGCCTCGGCGGCGGAGCTTTACGCCCTCCTGTCCTCCATCGCCGGCGTTCCCATTCGGCAGGAGATCTGTATCACCGGTGCCGTAAACCAGGACGGGACCATTCTCCCTGTCGGGGGGGTCACCAACAAGATCGAGGGGGTGTTCGCAGCCTTCGAACAGGTGGGATTGACCGGGACCCAGGGGGTCATTATCCCAAGGCAGAATGTGGAGAACCTCGTGCTCAGGCGCCCCGTTCGGGAGGCTGTGGAGGCCGGCAAGTTCCACATTTATGCCATTCAAAAGATCGAAGAGGGCTGGCCTATCCTCACGGGGATGGATGCCGGGTTCATGCTCCCGGATGAGTCTTTTCCTGAGGGTACCATCCATCACAAGGTGGAGAAGCAGCTTGACGAGTTCGTTCGGGAGTGGCGTGGAATCGGGGAAGAGGAAGAGGACGCCCCCAAAAAAAAGACCGGTGAGGCCGAGGGTTGATGGGTCTACTCGATTGGTCAAGGCAAGCAGGCCGGTGTGGGCCGGCGGGGGCCTCAAGTCCAGCCCAGGTGTGGCTCTTGGCCTTGGTCCTCGTTCTTGTCAACGGGTGTCAACTTGTGGGAGGTGGCGGTCCACGCTCCGCCTTTGATACCGCCGAGGACCGCTCTACCGCTTCGGCGCCGGAGGGGCGGTTTGAAGGATTCCTGGAGATCGAAGGGGGCAGGGTAGAGGGGGCCCTCACCCTCACCTCCTCCGGCCCGTTGGCTTTCGATGTCCTTTTCGAATCCCTGCCCGACCTCGTCGCCCGGGGACCGGGTCGGCTTCGGGATCGGTGGGTCCGTCTGGAGCTTTCCTATGGGGGGGCCTGCCCGGGTCGAATGAAGCTCGATGGGCGCTGGGAGGAAGAGCTGGGCAGGCTCACTGGATCTGTGGAGGCCTCAGACTGCACCGGGGTAGCCGGAGGGACCTTTCTCTTTATCAGAGATTGAAACCCTGGGCCAAAGCGGACAGAGAAAAGGGGGCCCTCCCAGCTCCTCCCCTCCGGCAGATTTCCGTTGACTCAAATCCTATGGAATGGGTAGCTTTCTTTCCGCCTCCGGAAGGGGGGAAATGCCTTTCCCCGCCCGGAGTCCAGCGCCTGTAGCTCAGCTGGATAGAGCACCGGCCTTCTAAGCCGGGGGTCCCAGGTTCGAGTCCTGGCGGGCGCGTTAGACAGCAAACCAGAGACTCGGCGGTCGCTCAAAGCCTCTCCGGGGCCCCAGAAAAAGCAGGCGTCGGCATGGGATTTGGAGCTCTGAGTCCCTGCCGGGCCAGCTGATGGTCCACCCTTCCAAGGCCGCTGCGAAGCACCGGTCCGTACGTCCGGTGAAAGCAAACCGATGGACACGGTTTACGAAGGGGAATCCCGTATATATTTTTCTAGTCTGCCGCGAGACCCAGGCGCGTCCTTGAGGGTGGGAAGGCCAAGTTCGGAGGGGTTTCTGAGCAGGTTGTTGGTGGGCGTAGCTCAGTTGGTTAGAGCGCCAGGTTGTGGCCCTGGAGGTCGCCGGTTCAATTCCGGTCGCTCACCCTGGTTGGTTCCTGGAAGAAATTAAAAGAAGTGGGTCTAAATCTGTTGACAGGGTGTAAAGCCCTGATTATGATTTAGGCCTCGCAGCGAGCCGGCTGGTCGCGGACGCTGCGTTTTGCGCGAAAAGAGGAGAACTCCGGAGCGCAGAACAACAAAGCTGATTGAAAACTGAGGTGAAGAGAAAGTGGGCGGGCTCGAAGCGACGGGCACTACGTCTTGTCGCATCTCTGCCGAAGAGCAGAGCGAGTAACCAACGTAGATTCCGAATTGTCGATGGAATCAGGAAAGCATCGGCGTTCACATAGAGCTATTTCAAGCTATTCTCAATGGAGAGTTTGATCCTGGCTCAGGACGAACGCTGGCGGCGTGCTTAACACATGCAAGTCGAACGAGGACTAGAGTGCTTGCACTCTATAGCCGAGTGGCGAACGGGTGAGTAACACGTGACCAACCTGTCTACAGGCGGGGGACAACCTGGGGAAACCTGGGCTAATACCGCATGATGTCTTTTCTTCGCATGGAGATTAGACCAAAGAGGGCCTCTACTTGTAAGCTCTCACCTGTTGAGGGGGTCGCGGCGTATCAGCTTGTTGGTGAGGTAACGGCTCACCAAGGCTACGACGCGTAGCGGGTCTGAGAGGACGATCCGTCACATTGGGACTGAGATACGGCCCAGACTCCTACGGGAGGCAGCAGTAGGGAATATTGCGCAATGGCCGCAAGGCTGACGCAGCGACGCCGCGTGTGGGAGGAAGCCTTTCGGGGTGTAAACCAC
>CBDUAX010000197.1:0-8047 GCA_965365235.1 uncultured bacterium | reverse complement strand
TTTCGCGACGGACTCGGTGGAGGGAGCGATGGACGAACTTAGGACCGTTCGGAGCCTGGCCACCGCCAATTCGGTCGCACCCAGCTGGCTGGCCAACATCGGAAAACTCCAGGCCAGAGGCGGGTTATTGGCCGAGGCCCGGGCGGTTCTGGAGGAAGCCCTTCAAAGGTCAGCCGAATCCATATCCAACGACCGAGCCTCCATCGCCCTCCTCCGGGGGGAGATTGCTCTGGGTTCAGGGGAGTTCGAGGAGGCCACCGAACAACTCCGGACCGCCCACGCACTGCTGGAGAACGCCAACCACATGGAGTCCCTGGCTTTCTGCCTCTTCCAGGCCGGGGATCTGGAGGGGGCCGAGGAGCTCTACGGAGAGCTTCTTTCCGAGCCTTCGGTCGGGTGGGAGGCACAGGAATACTGGATGCTATCCCACTACCATCGTGGCCAGGTCTTGGAGGAGCGGGGGGACATTCCTTCGGCGCTGGATTCATATCGGGGGTTGGCCGAACTTTGGCGCAACGGCGACGAGGACCTGGTGGCACTCCAGAGGGTCCGACGACGGATCGCTGAGTTGACTGGGAGCCACTAAGACCAACCTCTGCTTATCCACGGGTTGGTCCTTCGCCCGAAAACCGGTTAGAATCTCAGAGCGGGCGCCTTTCTTTCATCTGGCTCCCGTTTTTCCTTTCAAAAGATCTGACCATGGCTAAACCTCACGTCCCTGAGCCGAACCCGGACGAAACTCGGGCATTCACCAAGGCCCTCCTTGTGGACCTCCAGGCCCTGGAGGAGATGCTCAGGAAGGGAATGATCGAATCGGGCGTGAGGAGGTTCGGCGCCGAGCAGGAGGCATTCCTGGTGGACCGGAACTTCCTCCCGGCCCCTTCGGCCCCTGAGGTCTTGGAGCGCCTGAACCACGAAGCCTTCACTACCGAGCTCGCCCGATTCAACCTGGAGATGAACCTCCAGCCGGTTCCCTTGGACGGCACCTGCTTCTCCGAAGTGCACCGGAAGATCGATGAACTCCTCGAGCTCGCCCGAAAAGCCGCGGCAGAAGAGGGCGCCGATGTGTACCTGGGGGGAATCCTCCCCACCATCGCAAAATCCGACCTGAGCTTCGAAAACATCACTCCGGTTCCCCGGTATTACGCACTGAACGATGCCCTGAACCGGCTACGTGGAGGAAAACCCTACAACCTCAAGGTAGTGGGGTGGGATGAGCTCCACGTCGAGCACGACACCGTCATGCTGGAGGCGTGCAACGCCAGCTGCCAGTTCCACCTCCAGGTTTCGGCCGAAGAATTTCCTTCGTTCTACAACGCCGCCCAGGCGGCCCTTGCACCCGTCCTGGCGGTAGCGGCCAACTCCCCGATCCTTTTCGGAAAGCGTCTCTGGGCCGAGACCAGGATCGCGCTATTCCAGCAGTCTCTGGACACCCGGAAGACTGAGGTCCACCAGCGGGAGGTGCCGCCCCGGGTGAGCTTCGGAACCCACTGGGTCGATGGTTCTGTGGTGGAATTGTTCCAGGAGGATATCGCCCGCTTCCGGGTCTTGTTGGCCGGTAAGGTGGAGGAAGACCCCCTGGCCCTGCTGCGAGAAGGGAAGGCCCCCCTTCTCAAGGCGCTACAGTTCTTCAACGGCACCGTCTATCGCTGGAACCGCCCCTGTTACGGGGTCATAGACGGGAAGCCTCACCTCCGAATCGAATCCCGCGTCCTCCCGTCCGGACCCACCGTTTTGGACGAAGTCGCCAACGGCGCTTTCTGGACCGGGCTGGTCCTGGGTGTGGCGTCGGAAGTTGAGGACGTTCCCCGCCGAATGGACTTCGACGAGGCCCGCTCCAACTTCATTGCCGCTGCCCGCACAGGGTTGAACGCCGGGTTCGAGTGGTTCGATGGCGAGCCAATCGACGCCAAAACCCTTGTCCTGGAACGGTTGCTTCCCATGGCCGATAGGAATCTCCGTGCCGCTGGAGTGGACGGAGAGGATGTGGGACGATACCTGGGCGTGATCGAGGATCGGGTGCGAGCGGGCCAAAACGGGGCAACCTGGACACTCCGGTCGGTGGCGGGGTTGAAAGGGAAGGGCACCCGCTCGGAACGTCTCGCCGCAATCACCGCTACCGCCCTCCGCCTGCAACAAGAAGGTCACCCGGTCCATGAATGGGAGCCGGCCACCCTCACGGAAGCCGGCGGTTGGCAGAAGACCTTCCAGCAGGTGAGCCAGTATATGGACACCGACCTGTTCACCGTAAATGAGGACGAGCTGCTGGAGTTGGCGGCCTTTCTCATGGATCGGAAGCAGATCCGCCACGTGGCCGTTGAGGACAACCAGCACCGCCTGGTGGGAATCCTCTCCTACCGACAGATGTTGCGGATCATGGCCGAGAGCCCCGGACGGGGCATTCCCCAGGGAGTGCCGGTGAAGGAGATCATGGAGGTGGATCCTGTCTCGGTGACCCCCGACACCCCTACTGTGGAGGCCATCGAGCTGATGCGAAATCAAAACGTATCTTGCCTCCCGGTCTTGAAGCGGGGCCGGCTGGTAGGGATGGTCAGCGAGCGGGAATTCCTCCCCATCGCCTATCAACTTCTGAAAGAGAAACTGGGAGAGGAGTAGGCCCTCTTGGAATCACGGGGACGGGTGGTGGGATTCGGGCTTCAGGGGGTCGACCGGGTGCTGGGCACCCTCCACGGGCCCAGGCCAGGCCCGACCCTCATCGCCTTGGGCGGCATGCATGGGAACGAGACTGCCGGCATCATTGCCTTACGCCGGGTGCTGGCGAGCCTCTTCCACCGACGGAACCTCTTTTCTGGAGATCTCGTGGTGCTCTCGGGAAACCGAGGCGCCCTGGCCCAAAAGAAGCGCTTCATCTCCCAGGACCTGAACCGACTCTGGACTCCCTCCCGAATGAACGCCATCGAGGCTGGTGTTCAGACCGACACCTCAAGGAGCCGCCTGGCTTTTGCGGAAGATCGTGAGCAGCTTGAGCTTTTCGAAGTGTTGGACAAATCGATCCGGGCCAGTCGAGGAGAGGTGTTTTTCCTGGATCTCCACACCACATCAGGTCCAGGGGAACCCTTCTCTACCATCGCCGATCCATCTTCCAGCCAGACCTTCGCCTCGGCTCTTGGGGTCCCCCTGATCCTCGGGTTGGCGGAGATTCTGGAAGGCACCCTCACAGGGTACCTCGGAAGCTGTGGGATACCGGGAGTTGTTTTCGAGGGGGGACAACACGGCGCTCCTCGCTCCATTGCCGCCTCCGAAGCAGCCGTGTGGGTTGCGTTGGCCACCGTGGGCGTCATCCGGGAGCAGGTGTTTCCAGAGGTTCGGCGTGCCCGCTCGCTCTTGAAGGCCGCGACGAGAGGGTTACCCCCGGTCCTCGAGATGCGCTACCGTCATCCCGTGACCTCAGGCAATGGATTCCGGATGCTTCCGGGTTTCAGGAGCTTCCAGGCGGTGGAAGCCGGACAAATCCTGGCCGAAGATGGGGCCGGAGACGTCTCCTCCCCTGAGGATGGACTCCTCCTCCTCCCCTTGTACCAGCCTCAGGGTGAGGAAGGTTTTTTTCTGGTTAGGGAAGTTCGGCGCTGAGGTCCACTCGACCGTTTCTCCTCCCCTCCCACCGTCGGCAGGATTTTTCCTAGACGTTCCGGAACGCTCACCCCAACCCGCCAACGACCTCCCTCCCTGGTGTCAAAGAAGCACGCCCCGCCTCATCAAAAGGGTTGACCCCGCCTCTTCGGGTGTCTTAGTGTATTATTACACTGATACACTAGGACAAACAAATGTTCGAAGACATCGATCCGCGAAGCCCGAACCCTCTCTGGGGCCAGATCGCCGCAAGAGTGAGGGTGGCTGTGGCCGCCGGGGAGTTGGTTCCTGGTGAAGCTCTGCCGTCGGTCAGGGAGCTGGCGAAACGGCTCCGGGTGAATCCGGCCACAGTGTCGCAGGCCTATAAGGACCTGGCCCGGGAAGGGTTCGTGGAGACCCGCCACGGGGCCGGAACCTTCGTTCTCGAGGTCCCGGGCGATCGCCGAGACAAGGAACGGAGGGCCCGGGCAGCACGACTGATTCGTGGGATGTTGGAGGAAGGAGCCCGGCTTGGGATCAGTGCGGCTGAACTCGGGGAAGCCTTCGAAGAAGAGGTTGGGAGCAAGGGCCATGACTAACGCCATCGAAATCCGGGGCCTCAGCTGGCGTCCCGGGAAGTCCTTCGCTATCGAAGGGCTGGATCTGACAGTTCCAACCGGGTCCATCTACGGGTTTCTGGGTCCGAACGGTTCCGGGAAGACCTCTACCATCCGGTTGTTTATGGGAATGGCAAGACCGAGTGAGGGAGAGATGAAGGTCCTCGGCGGCCGGGTCCCACGGGAGCTTCCGACGGTCTTGAGCAGGGTCGGATACGTTCCAGAGAAACCCCACATCCACCCGGGATTGACTGTGATGGAGGCCATCCGGTTCCACAGGGCGTTCTACCCGACCTGGGACCACCGGTGGGCCGGCCAGATCCAGGAGACCTTCCGGCTCGATCCCCACGCACGCTTCTCCAAGCTTTCGAAGGGGGAACGGGGAAAGCTCCTGATTCTCCTGGCCCTCTCTCAACGGCCAGAGCTTCTGGTCCTGGATGAGCCCACAGATGGTCTGGATCCCGTGGTGAGACGGGACGTCCTGACGGCCCTCCTGGACTACGTCTCGGAAACCGGGGCCACGGTCTTCATCTCGAGTCATCTGGTGCACGAGTTGGAACGGTTCTGTGATTGGGTGGGCATCCTCGACAACGGTTGCCTTCTAGCAGAAATGCCCATGGAGTCCTTCAAGAACGAGATCAAGCGAATCCGGGTGGTGTCTCCTCCGCACGAACCCCTCCCTGGCCTTCCTTTCGAGCTTTTGGGACGGCACTCCAGTGACGGGATGGCAGCTGGGGAGACGTGGATCGTTCGGCGTTGGGAGGACGGAATGGCGGGGCATCTCTCCGAGGCCGGGGCGATGGTGAAAGAGGTGGTTCCGTTGGACCTGGAAGATGGGTTCGTTGAGCTTCTCCGGGCGGCCCGGCCCGGCGTCTGGGGAGGGAAGGGGACCCGTGGGCTCAGCCCCCAGACCGGGCTGCTTGTGGACCCCTCACCCGGAAAGCCGCAGGAAGAACCAGAAAGGGAGGTTTGACACATGTTCCAGCAGATCCTCCTGCTTCACTGGAAGACCGTCCGCTTCGGCCTGGTCCCCTTCATCCTGGCCGCCTTCGCCGCCCCGCTCCTGGCCATACAGGGAATGACCCCGATCATGGGCGATTCGGACGGATCCTCTGTCCGGGCGGGTTGGATGTTGAGCCAGATGCTTTCTTGGGCACCGATCTTTCCGCTCCTGGCGACTCTTGTGGGAATCGTCGTGGCGCTGAGTGCATGGAACTCCGATCATCGAGGAGACCACATCTACGCCCTCACCCTGCCCTTGCCCCGGTGGCACTATGTGGGACTGAAGATGGGGGCAGGAATGGTCATCCTTCTGGTCCCGGTCTTCGCGTTCTGGCTTGGATCCCTTCTGGCGACGGCAAGCGTACAGATTCCCGAGGGGCTCCGCGCCTATCCCGGCGCCGTGTCCTTCCGCTTCCTCCTGGCATCCTTGATCCTTTACGCCCTGCTTTTCGCCCTGGCCGCAGGCACCATGCGGACGGCGCTCTGGGTCATCGGGACCTTCACCGCCCTGGCCGTTCTCGGCGGCATCGTGCCCGACTTCCTGGCCGGAACCCTCTTCCCGTCCTTGGAGGGATGGAGTTTTCTGGAGTGGTTCGTAGAGAGCGCCCTGGAGTGGCCGGGCCCCTTCGAGGTCATCTCAGGGAACTGGATGTTGATCGATGTCTAGTGGCTCGGGGGGCCGGGGGTTGGCTCCGCGGATTTTCCTTCTTGCTCTGGCCCTCTTTTCTTCCGGGTCGGGGCTGGCAGCTCAGGGCGCCCCCGATCCAGTACTGGAGGGGGTTCGAGAGGAGTTGGAAGGCCTGCTTCCCCTCAATCTCAGGCTAGGCGAGCGGGCCAGGGCTGCGGAAGAGGCTCAGAGGGCTTCCAGGCTCCAGGAGGCGGAGGGTCAAACAGAAACCTTCTCCGTTGGGCCCTTCCGGGTCCTGTCGGTTCCGGAGCAAAGGGAGTTGGCAGAGGAGGTCATTCGGCAGGCGTGGGACGAGCTACGACCCCTGGTGGATGGATCGGAGGGGCTGTTGGAACGCTGGACCTTCCTCGTCCACTCCTACTGGCGTCAGGAAGATCGCATCGCCATCGGGGACACCCTGGTTCGGCGCATCGACATGAGCCGGCGCTTCCCCCGTGCCTACCTCGACCGAAAGGCCGTTGAGACCATCGGGAACACCCTCTTTGCCGGGATGCCACCTGAGGTAGCGGCTTGGGCGGGGGGGCAACCGAATGTTGCCCCCGACCGGCTGTCCTGGGTGGCTCGGGAGCTGATCACGACTCCTTCCCGGGCCGTCCGTCGTTGTTTTCGAGGAGAGTTGCCCTGGTGCCTGGACGCCATGGCCGCCCACGGTACCAAGGGGGGATGGGAACGATGGTATTCCCCCGATGAAAGACGTTTCTACATCCAGAGCCGCACCGGGGCCGACGGACCCAGGACCAAGGCGATCTGGGAAGGGTGCGTTGAAGCCGGGATGGACGAGGCATGCGAGGTCTTCCTCAGAGACCGGGAGCCGGTGATCCCACTGAGCACCGAGGCCCGGGCCTCCCTCCTGGGCCACGTGCTCCGGAAGGGCGGTCCGGGAGCCTTTCAGCGCCTGAGGGCCGAGGGGCAAGGTTCTCTGGTGGAACGACTTTCCGCGGCGGCGGGTGAACCCCCCGATCAGTTCCTGGCCTCCTGGAGGGCGGAGGTTCTTCAGGCCCAATCCTCTGCCTCGGCTGGCTTGGCCAAAAGCCCCTTCACCGCCTTCCTTTGGGTACTCCTTCTAGGCTTCTTCGCGGTCAGGAGCACACGATGGCGTTTGGGATGAAGCTCTGGTTCGCCATGGTGGTGGGCGGGATTCTCGTTGTCGCGGTCTGGGCCCTTCCACCGGAACGCTGGGAGGACCGGTTCGCCGAGGAACGGGCCTCCATGACACTTTCCCTACCGGAACGGGACGCCCACCGCCGAGTTCAGGCTCGGGTAAACCAGTTGAACTGGCGATACCAACGCATTCAGTGGAGGGATTCCCTTGCGGCCCTGGCGGAAGGATCCAGAGAGAACGGGCGCCTTTGGTCTGTCGTTCTCCCGCCTTCAGAGGCGGAACGCCTCCAACCGGGCCTCGAGGACGCCGTGGAGGCCCAACTGGAAGCAAACGGCATCCGGCTGCCAAAAGTCCCTGTGGGTGTGGTCCTCATGGAAGGAAGGGCCAAAACCCATCCCTCAGTCGCTCCCAGGTGGTCCCGCCAGAGTTTCGGACTGGAGATCTACGTCAACCGTGGGCAGGAAGAGGCCTTTTGCTTCCTCGTCCAACCGGTTCACGGCACTGGGCCCAATCTGGAAAGGCGCTGGGAACAGTTGGTCTGGTCACCGTCCGACTCCTCCCGAACGCCGAGCCCCCTGGGGCCCTGCGCCCTTCACGCGAAGTACGGAGATCCGGGATCACAGCTCTTCGCCTGGTTGGCCACGGGTCGATATGCCCTGGGGTTGGGCGGTCCTGGGCTTGAGCGGGTGACACGAGGTTTGACCCCAACGCCCAGGGCCTATTTCGCCGGAGGAAAGCGGGTTCTCTGGTTCGATGGGTTCCCGGATACTGAAGCCTGCCTGGCAGGGGAGGTGGAGGCGTGCCGGAGAGCCCTGATGGACGATTCACGGTTCCGGCCAATCCAGTGGGGAGAGGAGCGAGACACCCTCCTTTCCGCAGCAGGTTTGGTCGGACGGATTCCGGAGTTTGGATATCGCCTGCCATTCGGAGGAAGGGAGTTCGATCTGCTCTGGGACCTGGAGACGGCATTCGGCCCCGACCGCTTTCAAGCGTTCTGGGAATCGGAGTTGCCGGTGGCCGTGATCCGGTGGCCGTGGGCTGAAAACGACAATCGACCGGTGCTGCCAA
>CBDUAX010000196.1:0-8065 GCA_965365235.1 uncultured bacterium | reverse complement strand
GGGGGACGCCCGCCGGCTCAGGATGCTGGCCAGGACCCTGCGGGGGATGGCAGGGCAGTAGGGAGTCTCCGCATCGAGAACGGCCCCCCGGCCCCGTCAAATCAGGCGGGGCCGGGGTTCCTGGGCCTCGTGGCCTCCACACCCTGGACCCTTACCTCTCCCTAGCCGCAATCGGCCACCCCGGCATACGCATATATGGTCCCATCGAAAGCCATGGTCTGTTCTTCCTGAGAGCCGACCTGATACCGGATGTTTTTGGTGCCCCCACCCCCAAAGGAAAGGGAGATGGTTCCCGACTGTCGATCACCGGAAATCGACCACCTTCCCCCACTCCCGCCTCGACTGGCCGCACCCCAATCGGGGGCCGCCCCACCGCTACTGGCGCTAAACTCACCAGACTCCAAGAAACGGCCATCGGCGCAAAGGGTCAGGGACCTTTCCGAGGCGGCGGAGACCACCGCGCTGGAGGAGAAATAGTAGTAATTCCCCGTGATCCATCGCTGAAGGTCCGGGTCGTTTGGTCCTGCAGGGGCTACGGCAGCGCCCTGCCCCTGCTCCAACAAAGGCCGGAACGTCTCCCCCATGCGAGTTTGATTCTCTCTGTACCCCTCCTCGTCTTCGAACCAGCCTTCAAGCGTCCTGGTGTCCTTGTCGAAAACGACGACATACGGGACGAAACCCTTCCAGTTTTCATGGAGGGTGTACTCGAGAATCCACTTCTCTTCCGTCATCTGGGTGGATTCGGGTTCACCGAGGATCTCCACGACCTGTTCACTGGACATGCCAGGCGACAGCCCCTCCAACTTCTGCACAGAGTTCATTCCAATCGATGCGCAAGCCGTGGTTGAAAAGATCATCCCGACCATCAAAAACTCGTGGATCTTATTCATCTGGTTCTCCCTGGTTGGGTCACCCTCATTGGGCATCAGCCCGCCCCTCCAGCCCCCTTTTCCCCCGGTTTCTCCACCTTCTCCTCCTTCGGCGGTTTTCCCCAGAGTGAACCATCCACCATCTCTCGGGGATTGGCGTAGTCCCGATCCAGATACGGCACCCCATCGACCATCCACCTGGCCGGTTGAGTGCCCTTCAGATAATGATCGAAGAACTGCATCTGGCGAATCTGGAAATCGATGCGGTTCTCCTTCGTTTCCAGATGGTGTCCCTGGTCCGGATAAGAAAGGAGGATCACCTCTTTTCCCTGACGCCGGGCCATGTTGAAAAACTCCAGCCCTTGGCCATAGTCAACCGCACCATCAGCGGTACCATGGAGGATCAGGAAGGGTGTAGTGATCTTCTCCGTGTGATGTATGGGGGACTGGCTCAGATATAGCTCGAAGTCCTCGAAGGGTGTGGTGCCCATTCTCACCTGCCCCACCTCGGTGATCCCCTGCTGCACCGTCCCACTACTCCGGTAGAGCGTGTTGTAGAAGGAGATGAGGTTCGTGGGCGGTGCACCGGTCACCACGGCGGCGAACATGTCGGTCTGGGTCACCGCGAAAGAAGACTGGTACCCGCTCCACGAGTGCCCCTGGAGACCGATTCGGTCAGGGTCTGCGTACCCCAATTCGATGACCTTCTCGATGGCAGCCGTGAGGTCGTCCATGGCCGAGCTCCCGGGTCGGCCGATGGTGTACACGATGTCCGGTTGGAGGACCAGGTACCCGTTGCTGGCATAGACGGCCATGTGAGGCCGATCGTCGTAGTTGGGCCCCTGGTAGGTATGGTGCCGCTCACTCATGGTCTCATAGAAATAGACCAGCATGGGGTATCGCTTACCCTCCTCGTATCCCGCCGGGAGGCCCAGGGTGGCCTGAAGCTCGTTCCCCCGGTCGTCCACATAGTCGATGAGGACCCGCCCGGGACTCCACGCGAAGTCGGCTTGCTGGGGGTTCGCGTCGGTGACCTTCCGGGGATTCCGGAACCGGGTGTCGCTCACCCAGTAGTCAGGGAACTCCACGAAAGTCTGTTGGGTGAACACCATGCGGTCTGCGTCATCGGCCTTGATAGGCCGGCCCACGGACTTGTCCATCCAGAGGATGGGTTCTGGGTCCCCGCCCTTCTCCACCTCCCAGTAGCCGGTCTTCTTGGTTGTGTGGCCGTAGGCAGTGAGGAGGATGGGCTCGTCCAGATCAACCTCCTGGCCTCCACCCCCACCCCGACCGAATCCCCGGAATCCCCCCCCGCCTTGGGGAGGATCCAGCGTCGTGACCCGGAAGCGGATCTGGTCTCGTCCCCCCACACCCGCGGTGAGGTTCGTGGCCGGGGTGCCATCCACCGGAACTTCCCAAACATCAAAGCGGTCGTAGAGGAGGATACTGCCTCCATCGTCACTCCATCCAGCCGATCCGTAGGCAGGGAGCTCATAGGGGTGGTCATCCTGCCGATTCACAAAATCCACTCCGGACGTTTCGGTGAGATTGACCTCCTGTCCCGACGGGATATTGCGTGCGATCAGCTCTTCGTTTCGGAGGAAAACCCACCATTGGCCGTCCGGCGAGGTCCCTACCTGGCGGCCCACATCCACCGCCATCAGGGACCGCTCCCCCGTCTCCAGGTCCACTCTGAAGACATCCGCACTCGATCCGCCCCAGGTGACCTCGTATTCGTAGGGGGTGGGATCCTGACCCATCCCCCATTTGGAGTCTCCGGCCTGCGTGACGGTTTCCAAAGCATCATCGGCCAAGCGTACGAAGGAGAGCCCTCCATTGCCCAGATTCACCACCGAGTTCCAGGTCCGGTTCCGGTTCCGCTGGGCCCGGACCTCCTGGACCGACTGCATGTCGGTGTCCTTCCAATGCCAGACATCCACATTGGCCCGGCCCTCCAACTCCTTCAGGCTGTCGGTCTGCTCCTTGATTCCCACAAAGACTCGAGCCGCGTCCTCCGCCCATCGGATGCCACCCCGTTCGCTCAGGACAAACCCCTCGGGGAACCCCGGGGCCGTGGTTGGATCCAGGACCTCGACAGCGTACGGAACCGTAAGTTGACGAAGAACCAGGAGGGCATTCGCCCGCTCGACCTTCCCTTCAGGGACAGATCCACGGAACACAGCCAGCACCTGGCCGTCTTCATCCCAGGTGAGGTCTTCATAGCTGGACTGGTCTGTATCCAATGGGCTGATTGCGTTGGACTCAAGATCCAGGAGATACAGGCCATTCCCTGCGTCGTCTTTGGCGTCGACGGTGTAGGCCAGGTGGGTCCCGGGCTCATTCACCGCGAACTCGGAGACGTTCCCAAGGTTGAGTGACGTCCCGGTAGCCAGGTAGTAGACCACGAGGTCTGCGCCTTCGAACCCGGCATCCCTCCCGGGGCCACGCTTCCGGATCAGGAGAAGATCGGTGTTCTCGGGAAAGGAGTGCGAGTCCACATCCGCGAAGGTCACAGAATCTCCCGACGCCAGATTCTTCAGGACCAACTCGCGGCCTTCTCCAGCCCCACCCGCCTGCCCTGGACGTTGGCCCGGGGCGGGAGCCTGAGGCCTTTGGGCCGAAGCGCCGGACCCTCGACCTTCCCGCTCCGGGGGCGCGATCAGATAGGCCACCCATCGGGAATCCCGGGAGAACGCAGGGGATTGGCCACGGGGGATGGAATGAATGGCGCCACCATCGAGGTGCTTCACATAGAGGGAATCCTCCCCCTCCAGACGGTCCTGGACCCAGCCCATCCACTCACCATCCGGAGAGATCGTAGCAGAGGTGATCCGCTTCCACGGCTCGTAATCATCCACGATGATGGGAGGCTTTTCCTGAGCGGCGATCGGGCCGAAAGCCAAGAAGAACAGGAGAAGGGCCGGGAATAAGCGAACGAACATAGGCCCCGAGTACGAACGGAACAGGAGCAGGCGCGGGTGGAGCATCGGGTTTCCCTCCGGGGACGGTGATTCCTCTGGACGCCCCGGAGGTTAGGGTTGGGATAGGGGAACACGCCAGGGGGGGAAGGATCCGGCGAGGGTGCTCGGGCGGGGCCACGTTCAGTGGACCGCTCGCGAGCCATTGTCCTGATCCTCCCCGCCAGACTAGACTGCCTCAATCCAATCGGAGGAGACTCGATGGAGCCGGTGGTCATCCTGGCAGTGGCGGCAGCGTTCGTCGTTCTGCTCTTCGACTACACAAACGGGTTTCACGACGCCGCGAATATTATTGCCACGGTCATCGCCTCTCGGGCCATGACGCCCTCAAAGGCCGTGATGTTGGTGGGGTTCTTCGAGTTCCTCGGCCCCATGTTGGGTGGCACGGCCGTGGCCGACACCATCGGGAAGTTCGTCACCCTGGGCGACCTGGAGGCCATCTCCTCCCTCTCCATCCTGCTGTGCGGCCTCGTGGGCGCCATCGTCTGGAATCTGATCACCTGGTGGAAGGGAATCCCGTCCTCTTCTTCCCACGCCCTGGTAGGAGGGTTGGCCGGGTCGGTGATTGTGGCCGCCGGCCCCAGTCAGGTGGTCTGGGGCTTCAGTGAGCTCGCCCACGGCCACCTCACCGGTGTCACCAAAGTGCTTTTGGCCCTGGTCCTTTCCCCCCTTATCGGTTTCTGGATGGGGTACTTCGTCCATCGCGTCGCCCTCTTCTTCCTGCGGGCGGCCCGGCCCACGTTCAACCGCTATCTGCGAGGGGGCCAGTACATCACGGCGGCGGGGCTGGCCTTCTCCCACGGCGCCAACGACGCCCAGAAGAGCATGGGGATCCTGACCCTGGTCCTATTGTTGGGGGGCTTCATCGAGTCCTTCGTAGTGCCTTTTTGGGTGATCCTGGCGTGCTCCTCCGCCATCACGCTGGGGATCCTCTCCGGGGGATGGCGCATCGTTCGAACGCTCGGGTTCTCCATTTATAAGGTGCGCCCACTCCACGCCCTGGACTCCCAGCTCACTTCGGCGGCCGTCATCATGACGGCGTCCCTGGTCGGCGCGCCGGTGTCTACGACCCACGTGGTGGCCTCTTCCATTATGGGGATCGGCGCCTCGGAGCGCCCCAAGGCGGTTCGGTGGGCAAAAGCAAAAGAGATTGTTACGACCTGGATCATCACCATCCCCGGAGCCGGGGCGGTGGCCGTCGGATTCTTCTTTCTCGTGCGGTTCTTCCTCCCCGCCTGACAGCGAGCGCACCCATGAGCGATCCCAAGCCCAACATGCTGCGGCGTCTGTTCACACGGATCTTTCCCAAGGCCCCCGACTTTTTCGCCCTCCTGCAGGAGCAGGCCGAAAAGATGGTGCACTCCGTAAGCCTCCTGGTGCAGTACATGGAAACCGGGGATCCCCTGATAGGGGAGGCGGTGAGAGCCGACGAGCATGAAGCCGACAAGCTCAAAGCCCGGAACCTCCATCTTCTCAACGAAGCCTTCTCGACCCCCTTCGACCGGGAGGACATCTACCGTGCCATCGCCCACCTCGATCACGTCGTGAATTACTGCAAGTCCACCGTGAACGAGATGGACATCCTGGGGGTGACGCCCGACCGGCATACCCTGGCCATGGTCCAGGAGCTGGAGGGGGGGGCCAAGGCAGTCAAAGAGGGCTTCCAGCAGCTCCGTCGAAATCCGAGGGGAGCCAGCGATTTCGCCGATGCCGGGCGAAAGTCAGAGCGGCGAATCGAGAAGCTCTATCGTCGCGCACTGGTGGATCTGTTCCAGGGAGAGAACTACCTGGACATGTTCAAGAGGCGGGAGATCTACCGCCACCTCTCCAACGCCGGGGACCGGCTGGCCCGGGCCGCCAACACGCTGCACGATATCGTGGTCAAAATCTCCTGAGGTTTCTTGCCCCTCCCCGGTGAATACCAGAGGCTGGGGTTCACCCTTTTTTGCGCGCGTAGATCAGGATTCCCTCCACCTTCCCACCCCGAAGCGGTTCGATCTCTCGCTTCAACAACAACCGGCCATCCTCATCGACATAGAAAGTGTCTTTCACGCCACCGCCCCCATCCACTTTCCGCTCGATCTCCAGCCCCGTTTTCGTCCATTTGGCGGTCGCGATCACATCCACACCACCTTGGATGAACTTCGTCTCCTCTCTGGAGAGAGGGAGGGCCAGTTTGGTGCTATCGGCGAAAACGACGCCCACCGAGCTGGGCCTGAGTGTCAGATTGAGATCCGTCGGAGTGCGGGCCATGGCCTGGGTCGTCCGCATGACCAGCATCATCGACTCGGGGTCCATCCCACCTCCACCGCCGAAATCTCCTCCAGGGACTCTGCCACCGCGGCCACCCGTCATGCCCCCACGATCCGGAGGGGGTTCAGCACTCCCACCACCCCGGCCACCAAACCCCCCGGGCACCCGTCCGTCCCCTCTTCTGCGACCTGCATTCTCCTGCATTTGAGCGTCGAGATCTTCGCTTTCGGAGCGAAGAAGGACCCAATTTCCTGAGTACGCGGTCAAAAAGGCCAGTCCCTGGGGACCTGATAGGTCAGGCCCCGATCCAGCCGCACAGGCTGACAAACCCAGGAAGACCGCCAACGCTGACACCGGTACTCGGAGCTGTATAAAACTCATGGCTCGACAATCTTTCCGTTCTGTTCTTTTGAACACCGAGGGTGGGGAAACTCCTTCTTCATACACCAAAGGAGCCGGGGTGCCTCCTTCCACTCAAGAAAAGCCTCCCCCAGCGGGGCGAACCGCTCCGGGGGTGGTCCCTTGTGGACCTCCCCCCACCCCCTCCCTATCATAGGTCCAGCAAAGCTAGTCCCTCTTCCGGCACCTATGTGTGGAAACCCAGTCCAAGAAGAACCGCCTTCCCGGGGACCATCCCCTTAGATTCCGCCGCCGCCTGTTTCTCTTCGGCCTCGGCGTGGCCACCTATTTCCTGAGTTTCCTTCTCTCCAGAACACCCTCTCTGGTGGAGTCGACATACGGATCGGGACTGGGCCCCCCGGCGGCCCGGGGCCTGTCCTTCCTCACCGGATGGGCTCCCTTCTCTATTGGGGAACTGCTCCTTCTCGCCTACCTGAGCTTCCAGCTCTGGGCGGCTTGGAAGGCCCTGGAGACGGTGCTGCGAAGGAAGCGGAGCATCGGGAATGCGCTGGCATCGGGCGCCTTGCGAGGGCTTAGGGACGCGGGTGTTCTGATCACTCTCTTCTACTTCCTCTGGGGATTCAACTACTCCCGCCCCCCCCTGGAGGAAACCCTGGGCTGGGAGCTACCCGACAGCGTGTCGATGGAGGAGGTGACAAGCCTGGTGGAAGAGCTGATCCGGGCTGCCAACGACGAATACCGGATCATTCACGGGACGGACGATGCCGGAGTCCCAACCGAGCTCTCCGGAGGCCGGGACTCTACCGTGTTGGCTCTCGCCGAAGGGTGGCACACGGCCCGGAGATCCCTGGGCTTCCCGGAGCGACCTGAGCCCCAAGGGAAACTAAAAAAACCGCTCCTCCGCCCATGGTATGAGTGGGTGGGGATTGCAGGGTTCTACTTCCCCTTTACCGGCGAGCCCAACGTACGAGGCGGAATCCCCGCCATGGATGCCGGGAAGATCTTCGCCCACGAGCTGGCCCATCAACGGGGGGTGGCAAGAGAGGCGGAGGCGAACTTTTGGGCGTTCCTATCAGCTGGCTTGGCCTGGAAGGCTGAGGCTCGATATTCCGCATACATCTTCGCTCAGCGACAGCTGATGGCTCAATTGCGCCCGGAGGGCCGAGACAGGGAGGCCTTTCTCGCCAAAATCCGCTCTCTGGTTGAGCTGCGGCTCCCGGGAGTCCAGAGAGACATCGAAGCCTCATCCGAATACTGGGCAAGTCATCGAGGGAGGGGCACACGGGTTGGGAGGGCGGTGAACGACACCTACCTCAGAACGAATCGGGTGGTGGGCGGAGTCCGCAACTATTCCCGGGAACGGGGCGGGAGGATCGTGCCCTAGAAGGGGCGGTCGAAGACGGAACTGCCAATCTCATCGGGGGTGCTATCGGATCTTCCCACCGCCCTCCTCACGACCGTCGCGTCCAAGAAGCCGCCGAATGAGCCGGAGGGCCTCGTCCCCTCCTTGGTCAACAATCCGCTGAAACGTCCTGCGATCGAAGCGAAAGCCGCCACAGCTTTCCCGGGGTGCGGTGCCCCGGAGGAAAAACTCAGGCTCCCCCC
>CBDUAX010000195.1:0-8111 GCA_965365235.1 uncultured bacterium | reverse complement strand
AGCCGGAGAGGAGACCTCCAACCGATTTCTCGGCTCCCTCGAGCCTATCCGAGCACCACCCGGACCTCATGCTCCCGACCGTCGTCGGTCAAGGGAACGGAGGGGGCGTCCGAGAGCGGGGTCCCGTCGAGGTCGATCTGGGAGACTCCTCGGCACACGCCATTCGGGTTCTCGACGGTGATCCGGTAGAGTGTGTCGCCGTGACGGTAGTCGATCTCGAAGCCGGTCCAATCCTTCGGGATGCACGGGTCGATCCAGAGGGAAGAGCCGCGCTTCTGGAACCCGAGGATCCACTCCAGGCCCGCCCTGTACAGCCAACCTGCAGCCCCCGTATACCAGGTCCATCCGCCCCGGCCTTCATGAGGCGGTGCCGAGTAGACGTCCGCGGCGATGGCGTACGGTTCCACCTTGTACCGGTCGAGCTCGGCCTGGCCGCTGGTATGGTGGATGGGGTTCAGTAGGCTGAAGAGTTCGGCGGCCCTGTCCCCGTCGCCCAGCATGGCGAAGGCCACGACTGACCAGATCGCCGCGTGGGTGTACTGGCCGCCGTTCTCCCGGATCCCGGGACCGTATCCCTTGATGTAGCCTGGATCCAGGGGGGTCCGGTCGAAAGGTGGGGAGAAGAGCTGCACGATTCCGCTCTCCCGCCGGACGAGCCGTCGGTCCACCGAGTCCATGGCCTGGCGGGCCCGCTCCTCGCTGCCGGCGCCCGAGATGACCGCCCAGGACTGGGGAATGGAGTCGATCTGGCATTCGTCGCTCTGCACCGATCCCAGAGGCGTCCCGTCGTCGAAGTAGGCTCGCCTGTACCATGCGCCATCCCAGGCCTCCCGATCCAGCGATGCGGTTATGGAGGTGGCCACCTCCCGCCACCGGGCCGCACGCTCCGCTTCCCCGCGGGAGTCGGCGAACTCAGCAAACTTTTTCAGATTCCCGATGAGAAACCAGCCCAGCCACACGCTTTCTCCCCGACCTTCATGTCCGACCCGGTTCATACCGTCGTTCCAATCCCCCCCGCCCATCAAGGGGAGGCCGTGGGGGCCCACTTCGAGACTCCGGTCCAGAGCTCGGGCGCAATGTTCGTAGAGGCTGGCTAGATCCTCCGACTCCTTGGGTTCGAAGTAGGCCTCATGCTGACCTTCCTCCAGGGCCGCCCCCTCTAGCCACGGAACCTCCACGTCGAGAATCGCCCGATCCTTGGTCGTCTTCAGATAGTGGGCCACGGCATACGGCAGCCAGAGGCGGTCGTCGGAGATCCGGGTCCGGACCCCGCGGCCGGTGGGGGGATGCCACCAGTGCTGGACATCGCCTTCAGGGAACTGCCGGGCTGCAGCCCGCAGGAGGTGCTCGCGCGCGATCTCGGGCGTCGTCACCGCCAGGGCCATGACGTCCTGCAGCTGGTCGCGGAATCCGTACGCCCCTCCCGATTGGTAGAATGCTGAACGGCCCCAGATTCGGCAGGCCAGAGTCTGGTAGAGAAGCCAGCGGTTGAGGAGAAGGTCCATGGAGAGGTCGGGACTCTTGACTTGGACGGCTCCCAGCACCCGGTCCCAGTACTCCTGGACCTGCCTCAGAACCTCATCACCATTCTTGCTGCGGTAGCGGTCGACCAGGAATCGGGCCTGCCCATGGTCCTTCCCCTGACCAAGAAGAAACAAAATCTCAGCGCTTTCCCCGGGTGCGAGCTCCACCTTCGTCTGTAGCGCGGCGCACGGATCCAGGCCGGCCCCGACCCTTCCCGAGAACTCCTTTCCGCGCTCCAGCGATTCGGGATGTTCGAGGTTGTTGTTTCGGCCCAGGAACTCGAGGCGATCCCCGGTCCAGGACGTTTGGCGGCCGCAAAGGTCGGCGAACGCGATCCGGTTGGCGAATTCCCTGTTCCAGGCGCTTCGGGCGAACATGGCTCCCGTCACAGGGTCGATCTCGGTGATCACGTGGTTGGCGGAGCCCGTGCGCTCGACACCCAGGACCCACTCCGCATAGGCGGTCACCGAAAGACGTCTCCTTTCCCTGGACCGATTCTCCAGCCTGAGGCGGGAGATCTTGATCGGGTCCTCCAGTGCCACGAACTGCAGCAGATCCAATGCTATCCCGTGGGATGTGTGCTGGAATCGACTGTACCCCTGGCCGTGCCGGATGACGTAGGGCCGGGCTTCTTCACGGATAGGTAGACTGGTCGGCCCCCAGAGCAGACCGCTGTCCTCATCCCGTACATAAAACGCCTCTCCCTGCGTGTCGCTTACGGGATCATTCGACCATGGGGTGAGTTTGTTCTCCCGGCTGTTTCCGCACCAGGTATAGCCCGAGCCCGACTCGGACACCTGAAAGCCGAACTCCGGGTTGGCCACCACGTTGATCCATGGAGCCGGGGTCCACTGTCCCCTGCCAAGAACCGTGACATACTCTCGGCCGTCGGACGTGAATCCTCCAAGGCCGTTGAAGAATACCAGGTCCAGTGCCGGCGGTGGAAAGACCCTGACCGCCTCCTGCGGCCGAGGCAGCCGAGGCGGGGCCGGTTGCGGCGGGGTCGACCGTTGCCGTCGCTTCACCTGCTCCGACAGCGTGCCCCGGTGTCCCAGGATCACCAGCCGCGCCGCCGCCCACAGGAGGTCCCTGTCCCGGGGTGGAAGCAGGTCGGCCCGAAGCACGAACACGCCTCCCGATTGCCCGAGCCACTTGTGGCCGAATTGGGTTTGGCTCGCACGCACCATGTCCTCGAGGGATTCCTGAAGGTCCTGCGCGTACGAGGTGCCTCTGGCATTGATGACCACCAGGTCTGTGGAGAGCCCTCTCAGATGCCAGTACTCGTGGGCACGCACGAGTTGCCTGACGATGTCCCGTTCCTCGTCCGTCTCGATCCGCACCAGAGCGATGGGAAGGTCGCCGGAGATTCCGTAGGCCCAGAGCCCGGGGGCGCCACTTCGGTTTCTGGCCAGCACCTGGGGAGCGGCCCGAAAGGTCGGATCGGTGTAGAGCAAACGGTTGGCCAGGCGCTGGAAAAGATGCGCCTCGTCTGGGGTGATCCGGAGATGGTGCAGTTGGACTTGGGCCTGAGTCCACGCCAATGAGCTTTCTCGCTCGAATGTCGTGGGCTGGCGGTACTTCTCCGCAATCTCGAGAACCTCCTCCCGGGACGAGGCCACGAGCGTAGAAAACACGATATGGGCCGTCCCTCTGGCGGGAACCGACACGCGGTGACGGAGGCTTACGATGGGATCCAGAACCGTTCCCGCCGTGTTCGAAAGCGGACCTCCGTCGACCACGGCCTGTGCTGTCCGAATCCCGCGGCCCCGGCCCAGGAAGCGTGCCCGGTCGCTCTCGTACTGCAACTCGCCGACGGTCTCCCCTTCGACCCTGGCATGGTGCGCGAGCCAGACCTGAGGTTCCATGGCAGAGCGCGGGCGCCGCGTGGCCAGCAAGGCTCCAAGCTCGGGAACGAACTCCGTCCCGACGAACAACTTCGAAAACGCGAGGTGCGCCTCGTCGGCGCCCTGTGGAGCCAGGACGACCTCAGCATACGAGGTGACCTCGATTTCACGGTCGTGGCTCTCGAGGTTGGTCACCGTCAAACGGCGAAGCTCGGCGTCGTCCTCGGGGGAAACCATGATCTCCAGGGCAGTGGAAAGGGAAGGGTGCCGCTGCATGATCTTGGCTCGGTCTTCGGAATAGACCACCTCGTAGGCGACGGCTTCGGTCCCAGCGGGTTGGAATCCGGCGGACCAGACCTCTCCGGTATCGGCGTCCCGGAGGAAGAGGAACGAACCCCAAGCGTCGCAGGCCGTATCCTCCCGCCAGCGGGTCACGGCCAGGTCGCCCCAACGGCTGAACCCGGAGCCCGCCGCCGTGACCATGACCGTGTAGCGGCCGTTGGAAAGGAGATTGGTTCGGGGGGTGATGTCGTGGGGCGATTCGAATCTGCGCAGGGTGGCAGGAACGACATCGCGTACGAGGGCGGCCTCACGGACTTCCTCTCCCCGGGGCCGGGCCACCGCCACCGAGCGGGGTGTCCGCTCCTGGAGCAAAAGCTCCGCGGCCTGTACCAGGGGATGGGAGTGAAAACGCCTCCGGGTTTGGCCGTTGTGCACCACATTCCCCAAAGCGACGAGCGTCATCCCCTGATGGTGGGCCATGTAGGCTCGGACCACGGTTACACTGGCCTGCTCAGGCAACCTCGAGGGTGTGAAGTCCAGGGCCTCATAGAACCCGCAGACGCCCCGGGCACCGGCTTCCTCCAGTTCGGCGAAGTTGTGCAGGGCGGCCTCAGGATCCACCATCGCCGCCAGGGCGGTGGCATAGGGAGCCACCACGATGTCCTCGTACAATCCCCGTTTTAGGCCCAATCCCGGAACGCCGAAGCCGGAATACTGATACGTGAGATGCTGGTCGCGGACGTTGTAGGCCGATTCCGAAACCCCCCACGGCACTCTCCGCTCCGCCCCATACCGGATCTGGCGTCCGACCACGAGGCGCCCGGTGAGATCCAAAAGGCTCTGGGCTGGATGCCGCATCACGATCAGCGGCATGAGGTATTCGAACATGGACCCCGACCAGGAGACGAGGGCCGCACCACGCCCCACAGGCGTGAGAGACCGGCCCAAGCGGAACCAGTGAGGAGGGGAAACGTCGCCCTTGGCAATGGCCACGAAGCTCGCCAGCCTGGCTTCGGATGCGAGCAGGTCGTAGCAGCTGGGGTCCAAGCTTCCGTCGGCCACGCGGTAGCCGATGGAGAACAACCTCCGCGATGAGTCGAAGAGAAACCGGAAATCCATGCTCTCGACCATCTCTTCGGCGCGAAGAGCCAGGGCCAAGAGACGGTACCGGAGGGTCGCGGCGGCGTCGGGTTGGGTCGTCTCGAGATCCCGGGCGTGGCTCCGTACGGAGTCCCGGGCCGCGGTGGCCCAGGTCAGGACCTCCGATTCGGTTCCGTCCTCAGCGCTGCCCGAGAGCGTGCGGGCCATGTCCAGGAGAGCCTCCGCCCGGGCCTCCAGTTCCCCGATCCGTTCAGTCCATCCGGGAAGGGACGTCGGGGGATCCACCAGAAGGGCCGCTGTGGCCGCCGCGGCCTCCCGCATCTCCACCGCCGTGGCGGTCTGCATACCAAGGGGCAGCTCGGCCTCTTCCAGTGAATCGAGAACCAGCTGAAGAGCGTCGCCGATCCCCTCCAGGATTTCAGGGCCGAAGAGGGGACGCTGCATCAGCTCCCGGCACGCTTGAGCCAAGGCGATGAGGTGTCCGGCGAGATTCCCGCTATCCACGGTGGAGACGTAAACGGGCTCCAGCGGCCTGAGGTCTCTGGTGTCGTACCAGTTGCAGAAGTGTCCCCGCACGCGGCGAAGCTTGGCCATGGTCCCCAGTGTGGCCTCCAACCGGTCCGTCGTGTCCAGCGCCCCAATCCATCCAAAGTCCCGGGCGACCGTCGTGCTCAGGAGGTAGAGCCCCAGGTTCGTCGGCGAGGTGCGGTGGGCTTCGACGGGCTCAGGGTCTTCCTGAAAATTGTCAGGGGGTAGTGCATTCTCTTCCTCGTCCACGAACTTCTCGAAGAAGCGCCAGGTCCGGCGAGAGATGAGCCGCAGGTATTGCGCCTCCTTCGGGGAGAGAATCTGCGAGCCGGCGATCTTTGCCGGGACGCTCAGCCGCCACGCCGTCACCGGCGCCAGCGCCCAGAGAAGGACGAGGGGCCCGGCCACGGGCCAGGCCTCCGGCTTGAAGGCGATGAAGAGGACGCCCGATGCGGCGGCGAGGACCAGGCCCCAGCGCAGGTGCCAGAAAAAGCCCCGGAGTCTGAGGTCGACCCCGTGTTTGGCCTGAGCCGCCGTCACCCACTCGAGAAGGTTCCGTTGCGTGAGGTAGAGGCGCCCGAGAGTCCGGAGCACGGCATCCATCATGAGCCAGGCCTGATGGGCCAGGATCGTGATCCCCAGGAGCACCTGGGAAGCAGCCACCGAAAGGTCGTGTCCCACGGCCCGCGTATGGCTTCGCTTGGAGATCCCCCGTCGCTGGGGAAGAACGCCGTCGAGAACAGGGATGCCGGTGGGCACGGCGATGGCTGCGAAGAGGAGGCCGGTCCAGAGAACCGGCTCAACAGCAGGCAGGATCCAGCTTGCCACCGCCACCGAAAATGAAGACGGCGCTACGAGGCTTCGCCGGAGATTGTCCACCATCT
Organism: uncultured bacterium; assembly: GCA_965365235.1. GTDB lineage: Bacteria > Gemmatimonadota > Gemmatimonadetes > Longimicrobiales > Gaopeijiaceae > CBDUAX01. The sequence continues at coordinate 1,948 of CBDUAX010000195.1, read as the reverse complement.
TCCATCGGCCTTGGATGGGGATGCGTTCGCTCGGTCCTGCCCCAGCCGCATGGTGTCCGTGGCCGAGGATCCAGGGGAGGAGTTGCCAGTCGCCCCGCACCCACCGATGGAGGCGGCGGGCGGCCACCTGGTAGTTCGTAGGGAACTCCTCGAAGAGATCCACATCGGTCACCAGGCCGGACCGGGCGAACAGCCCTTCGAAGAGGTCGTGGCTGAGGAGGGCATTCTCCGGGATTCTGTCCGCCAGCGCCGCCTCGAAAGCATCGACGTCGTAGATTCCTTTCCCTGTGTAGGACCCCTCGTTGAAGAGGTCCTGGTACACGTCGGAGATCGCGGCGGCATAGGGGTCTACGCCGCCGGGGCCCGAGACGAGCCTCTGGTAGGGAGTGCTCGCCGGGCCTGTCGGCAAGGACGGCGAAATCCGGGGTTGGATAATCGCATAACCTTCGACGACGCGTCCTTGCCCGGGATCGAGACGCGGCCGGTTCAAGGGGTGCGCAGCAGCCCCGATGAGGTTGTACGCACCCGCTTTTGGTAGCCGGGTGTCGGCATCAAGGGTGAGGACGTAGCGGACCCCCCGTGGAACCGTGGGTGGTTGACCTTCGACAGAAATGAATGTGGTATCCCCCGCGCCTCGGAGAAGCCGATTCAGCTCGTGGAGCTTTCCTCGCTTCCTTTCCCAGCCGATCCACTTGCCTTCTTTCTCGTTCCAGAGACGACGACGATGCAACAGAAGGAAACGGTCCCCTGCGCCGGGTGGGCCCTCGTATTTCTCGTTGAGCAGCCGGATGCCGTAGGCCAGCGCAGTGAGGAGGTTCTGATCGCCGGGCATGTCCTCCGTGGGCGCATCGGCCCAGTCGCTCAGGAGGGCGAAGTGGAGATGACCTTCGGAGTTTGACAGGTAATGCACTTCCAGCTGTTCGACCTGCTCTGCGATGTCCTTCCGGCTGGTGAGCAACATCGGCACAACCACCAGGGTTCGGAGTTCCGGTGGTACGCCCTCGGATAGGTCGAGCTTGGGAAGCAATCTTGGCGGAACGAGGATCGGAACAAGTCGGTGAACCAGGGCCACCGCAATCTCGGAGGCGGGGACCAGGCCCAAGATTCCCATCAAGACGAGAACCGAGGTGCCTGCCCCGACCATTGAGGTGCGGAAGAGCAGGCCGGCGATGAGAAGGGCCGTGAAGACGACGATCGTTCCCAGATAACCGAAAAGCCCATGGGCACGATGGAACCGTCTCAGCCGGAGGAGAACCGAAGCGCGAAATCCCAGACGCTCCTCCAGGACCGGCCTACCCTTGGAAAGGAGGTAGTACCCCGGGTCCTCCTCGGCACGCTCCGGGACGCCGGGAAGTCCTGCCTCGCCCTCCGAAGAATCGGCCTCCACCTCTGCACCGGGTCCCTGCGCGGTTCTCCCAGCGGCAATCTCGGCCAGTCGCACACTCTCCTCCGCCACCGCCACCTCCGTTCGCCCCGAACCCCGAGCCAGCAGCTCGATCTGGCGTCGGTAGGCATCCCGAGTCTCGAAGTCGGAAGCCGCGAATCCGGAAGCGGTGCGGAGGACCCTGTCCACCAGACTCACGTCTTCGAAAAATTCCAGCCAGTCGATGGAAGACATCCAGCGCATGCTGGTGATGATGTTGCGGACGGTGACATTGGCGGCGGCTTGGGCACGGTGTTCCAGGGCGACCACCTCATCGGCCGACGTCCCCTGGGCGCTAAGCTTCCCGTTGAGCCAATCCATGGCCGGGAGGATCGTGGGCCCCTGATCACGAAGCCGTTGGACGAGCTGCACCGAAAAGGGGCGGCGCAGCGCGGCGTAGTCCAGTGGCCCGAGAACCTCGTCCGCGCTTTCCGCGGGCTGACCGCTCAGGCCAAGCAAGCGGTCCGCCAGTTCGTCGGCGGCGGCTCGGGCCTTCCGGGAACGGACAATCAGCTGGGCCAGCCT
>CBDUAX010000194.1:0-8166 GCA_965365235.1 uncultured bacterium | reverse complement strand
TTGGCAGACGTGGTCATCGACTGCACCGGCAATGCCGGCGGGTTTGCCCTGGCGGCGGGGTTCCAAAGTTCGGGATTGGCCCAGCTCATGGGTGAACAATTCCAGGCACTGAGTAGCCTCCCCACCTTCGCCATGATTCTTCTGGTCTGCCTCATGATCACCTTCCTCACGGAGTTGACCAGCAATACCGCGACCACAGAGATGATCCTCCCGATCCTGGCAGCCATCGCTGTGGCTACGGAAACTCACCCTCTCATCCTCATGATTCCGGCTACACTTTCGGCTTCCTGTGCCTTCATGATGCCGGTGGCTACACCGCCCAACGCCATCATCTTCGGAAGTGGACGGCTCACGGTGGGGGAAATGGCCAGGGTGGGGTTGGTCCTGAACTTCCTGGGAGCACTGGTCATTGCAGGCGTCGTATTCACTGTGGGGACAGTTGTCTTCGACATCGACCCAGGCGTCCTCCCGTCCTGGGCCACGGGGTTGGCTAGTGGAGAGGGGATGTAGAGAGGGGCCGGGCCTGACGCCCCCCCAAAGAAAGCCTCACGACTCCGGGCCCGACACTGACTCCAAGAATCCGAACAACTCCAGATGAAGGGCCTTCTTTCCCAGGATTTCGTTGTGGTCTTCTCCCGGAAGGACCACGGCTTCCAATCCCGCGCCGGCCGCCAGCAGGTGGGCGTGGGTTACCGCCACGCTCATGTCCGAATCTCCGTGAAGGACGAGGAAGGGGATGTTGATCTCCCGGACCCGCTCTTCGGGCCGGAGCCCCGAAAACGACTCACCCGCCCGCAGCCGCCAGAAGGGCCGAAGGATCCTGGTGATCAACCGGCCAGGCAGCCCCCTCTTATCGAAGGAATCTGCCCACACGCCCCAAAGCTCCGCAGGAGCCGCTATGGTGACCACCCCCTCCACCGGTGCTCCCTCCGCCACGGCAAGGACGGCAGCCGACCCACCCATGGAATGTCCGATCAGGACCACGGGCCGGTTGGGAAAGGCCGCCTCGACCTCTCGAACCGCCGCCCGGGTATCATCCCTGAAGTGCCGGATGGTGACAAACGGGGCTTCGGGGGATTCCCCGTGGTGACGGACGTCGAACAGGAAAACCGGATAGCCGGACTCCAGAAGCGGTCGAGCCAGATAGGTCATCCTCCCATGGCTCGATCCCCATCCGTGGACCAGGACCACCACTGGTCCTCCAACGTCCGTGATTGGATCCACGAACCACCCTGTCAAGGGTTGGCCCAGGGAAGAAAAGGGATGCGGCCGAACGGGGAAGGGGAGGCTCTTGACCGACCGTTTGTGTCGCTTTCGGAAGGGCTGGATCATCTTCAGGGCCACCCGGTCCAGGGCCACTACGATCCCGCCCAAGAGTGCGGCGCTCCAGACGGCGAAGCCCATTGGGATCAGTGTCACTGGCCCCCCGGGCCCAAATCCAGGGGACGAGCGACCTTGATGCCGTCCTGCCCCTCGATCCGTAGGATCCGGTCAGCGAGTGGGACCCTGCTCACCTCCACAGATTCCCCTACAAGTGGAGCGTGGAGAAGGTAGAGGGACTCTCCCTGCCAGAGCGCCAACCCAGTGTGTGCGACGTCGAGTCCGGACACGGTGCTGGTGGCGGCAATGATATCTCCATTGCGGACCCACTGGCTCCAGGTCGGAATCTCCTCTTCGGGAATCCGGTACCGTCTCAGACCACTCAGGTAGGTTTCCCGCTCCTGGATGGACCTGAGATTCAGAGGATTGGCCAACTGACGGTACGAATCCGGATGTGTAGACATGAAGTCCAGGGCTCGAGAATCTTCCACCCCTCCCAGATCCTCAGTCATCTCCCGGACCAATCCTCGGTTTTGATTGTCCAGGATCCAATCCGTGAAGTAGTGAAGCCGGCTGGGGTACCCGTTGATCCGCCCCCCCCGGTATCGGATCTGAGTAAGGATGCGGCGAAATAGGGCTTGCGTTTCTACTTCAGAGTTCAGAACCTCCCGATCCGCGACTCGGATGAACCGGGACAACGCCAGCATATTCTCGACAAAGGTGACGCAATCGAACTCCTCCAGGTTCACCACAAGATCCTCGGACCCAGTCAACTCGAGGGTCTGGGGGGTGTACCGGGTTCCAACAAAGGAGATCCCCATTCGAGCCATCGCCTCGCCCATCGGAAGGGAATCAAGGCCCTCCGCCCAGGCCCACTCCACCTTCTCCCTGAGAATCTCCCAGTCCCGGGAGGTGCCTTCCCTGGGACGGAGGAGTCGCGCCGCGTCCGAAACGTCCCCCGCCCAAACCTCAGGATCTTCCGTCTCCCCAGGCGGCGTTCCCTCGGGGGCACCTGTCTCCGGACCCTGACAACAGGCCAGAAAGATGAGCCCTGGCAATAAAAACCCGATTCGCATGGAAAGAACCTCCAGGTCTGAAGCGGTGCCCTGCGGGTAGAAACCCCAACCTATCCCATGGGTGCCAAGGGGGGAACCTGGGATGGTCGAGGGGGGTTCCTCTCGGCTGGACCCTCGAACTCTGAACCTCGGATGAAAGAAGCGGATATGCCCTATTCAGAACTGATGGTGGCCCCGATGCGGCAAGACCTGGTACGGTTGGGGTTCAAAGAGATGAAAACCCCCGAGGACGTCGAAGGACTTCTGGAATCGGACGGGACCGTCATGGTTGCGGTGAACTCTGTCTGCGGGTGTTCTGCGGGAGGGATGCGGCCCGGGGTCGCCCTCGCCCTTCAGAACGAGGTCAAGCCCGACCTCCTCACCACCGTTTTCGCGGGGCAGGAGTTGGAGGCCACTGAGAAAGCACGGGGCTACTTCGCAGGGTACCCCCCCTCCTCCCCATCGGTGGCGTTACTCAAGGACGGGGAATTGGTGTATATGATGGAACGACATCAGATCGAGGGGCACCCTCCCCAAGAAATCGCTGAAGCGTTGAAAGCCGCTTTCGACGAACACTGCCGGTGAGGTCCATCAGGGACTGTCGCCGAGCAGCTCCGCGATCTCGGGGTCCTCGGCCAGGTCTTCTTCGGTCAATTCCGGAAAGTCATCTTCGGGGGGAGAGCCGAGCTTTTCCTTCGCCTCCGGAGTCTCGAGGGTCTGGGCCGTCTTCGGCTTTCGAAGCTTCAAAAGACCATCCAGGCTGAAGCTGCCACCTCCTCGAGCCGCCACATACAGAAAGACGAAGGAGTAGAGGGCCGCCAGCTCACCCCGATTCAAAATGGGCCAAAACCCGCTGGGGGCATGGGCCGAGAAGTAGGCCCAAGCCATCTGCCCGGAGAGGATGAAGGCCACCGGCCGAGTGAACAGGCCTAGCACCAGGAGCCCACCACCCACGACTTCCAGAATCCCCGCCAACCCCATGAGGGTGAAAAACTCTACCGGAGCATCCCTCCCCAGTATTCCGAATAGCTTCTGGGCCCCGTGCTGCCAGAAAAGGAACCCTGCGGCAATACGCAGGAAGTTGATCGAGATCTTCTCTGCCCAGCCAAAGATTCTGCCATTCACGGGAGTTCCCTCCAGGTTTCTGCGGAAGAAGGCACGACTCAAGGCTTCTCCCGTTATAGAATTGTCTTTCCCAGAGCACTGGCTATCAGCTCTACGGCCAACAACGCGGTCTGGTTTCCCAGGTCCAGTACTGGATTCAGCTCGACCATTTCCAGGCTCAGAAGACCCTTGGACCTGGCCGCTTTTTCACAAATCAGATGTGCTTCCCGATACGTCAGCCCACCTTGCACGGGGGTTCCTACCCCTGGAGCTTCCAAAGGATCGATCCCGTCCAGGTCGAAGGATAGGTGATACCCCGCTGTACCCGAACTGGCCCGAGCCAGAGCCTCATCCATACACTCCGCGATCCCCCGTTCGTCGATCTCCGTCATCGTGAACACCCGGACACCACTTTGTTTTACAAGCTCACGTTCAGCTTCATCGATGTCCCGAGCGCCCATTATGCTGACAGCGTCAGGAGAGACCATGGGGGCCCGCCTCCCGAGTCCCAGAAGTTCCTCAGGTCCGTTCCCGGTGAGAACGGAAAGCACCATCCCGTGGATATTCCCACTGGGTGTGGTTTCCGGGGTGTTCATGTCCGTATGGGCATCGACCCATATCAGCCCGACCCCTTTCCCTTGCTCGGCATAGTGATCGGCCACGGCTGAAACAGACCCGATGGAAAGCGCATGGTCCCCCCCCAAGACCAGCGGAGTACACCCATCTGCCAGGCTGTCCCGGACGAGGCCATGAGTCCGGGCGCACACCTCCCGGATCTCGGAGAGGTACCGGGTGCGGGCTCCACCCTCGGATGCCATCTCTGGACCGGTTGCTGTGACCGTCCCGATCTCTCTGACCTCATCTGCTACCTCCGACAGGGCTGCCCCCAGCCCGGCGATCCGAATGGCCGATGGCCCCATGTCCACACCTCTTCGCCCCGCCCCCAGATCCATAGAGACCGAAACGACCCCCACAGTTTGTGAGGTATTGGCCAACTCAGGGGGATTCCCAGCCACTCCTCCCTAGCCCCCTTTCCCCAGTCGCTTTTGTTCCTTTCGCAGTGCCTTCAGACGACGTCTGGCATCCCGGTTCGATTCGCCGGGATACCGAATGCTTACATTCACTCCGCCCATGACGGTGAAGCCCCTGATTCGCAGCAACGGAGCATCCGGATCGGCCGAGATGGGAGCCTCCTCCCGATGTTCGAAGCCACCCATGATCGCCACTCCGTCCGACTCGACCATGAGCCCCGGGGGAACGATGATCTCTACCCCCCCCATGAGAGCGAAGACCCAGACCTCGGTCTCCCCCGGGGGAAGGAGAGCCTCTCGGAAATCCAGCTCCATCCCACCCATGACCGAGATGGAGTAGTTCTTTCGGGCCGGAATCCACCGCCCTTTTCGCTCCACCCCTCCCAGCGCCGCCACCATAAATCCCTTCTCTTTGACACGGTGAGCGGGGACAGAAGCCTCCGCCACGGGAGGACGGGTCAAGGATGCCTCCTCCCGACGAATGGGCAGATCGCCTGTGGGGAGATCGATCAGGAGCTTCCGCAACTCCGAAGCGGATTCCGCCTTGTGGGCCATCTCCACCCTTCGTTCGAATTCCTCTACCGACAGGGCGTCGTTGGCGAAGTGTTCACAAAGGGCATCAATGGCCTGTTGCCGTGTCCCACCGAGACCCTCACCACCAGCGTCAGTCATTCGAACCCTCTCTTCGGAACACAACGTCTCCTTCCACCAGGGTCAAATCTATATCCACCTGGGGAATGTTCACGGGATCCACCTGGAACAGATTCTGAGAAAGCACGATCAGGTCCGCGTATTTCCCCTCCTCCAAAGAGCCCACTTTTTCCTCCATGAACCCGGCTCTGGCGCTTCCAACAGTATAGGCCCTCAGGGCTTCTTCCAGCCTAATCTTTTCTTCCGGCACCCAACCCCCTGGGTTGGCACCGTCGAAGGTCCGCCGGGTCAGGGCCGCATAGATCCCCTCTCGGACGTTCATCGGCGCTACGGTCCAATCCGAGCCGAAGGAAAGGGATGCCCCAGCATCCAGAAGGGACCGGAAGGCATATGTGGTCCGGATCCGATCGGGCCCGATTCGCTTTTCTGCCCACCTACCATCGTCGATGGCATGGTACGGTTGCATGGCTGGAATAACGCCAAGGGCAGAAAAGCGTGGGAGTGCCTCCCTGGAGAGATGCTGGGCATGTTCGATCCGAAAACGCCGATCCCCTTCCCCATTCCTCTCAACCGCATCCTGAAACAGGTCCAGCAACCAATCGTTGGCCCTGTCCCCTATGGCATGAATGATGAGCTGGAATCCGGCGGCATCCGCCGCCAGCGCGTCCTGCCGGAGGGAAGCCGTGTCGGTCAAGAGGAGTCCGGAGGTCCCGGGGTCATCGGAATAGGGGTCATAGAACCAGGCGGTGGTCGATCCGAGAGACCCGTCCACGAATCCTTTCAGGCCTCCCCACCAAAGACGATCATCGCCTCTCCCATTGGCCTCCACGAAACTCTGAAGACGCTCCCAATCCGAGAGGGGGACCACCGAGTAGACCCTCATCTTCAATCGTCCTTCAGCCTGCGCCCTCCTGAACGTCTCGAACTCCTGCCATGAGGTCCCCATGTGATGGGTCTGCGTCACCCCCTGGGAAAGGGCGTGGGCAACCGCGGCATCCAACGCTCCATCCATCTCCTCTTCCGAGTGGTCCGGAATGGAACGGGATACCAATCCCATGGCCTCGTCCTTCAGCACGCCGGTGGGCTCTCCATTGGAGGGGTATAGGACCATCTCCCCGCCTTCCGGAACTTCCGTGGTCCCGGAAACGCCACCCAATTCCAGGGCCAGACTATTTGCCAGAGCCATATGACCATCAAGCCGGCTCACCAGCACTGGATGTTCCGGAGTGAGGGAATCGATCCATTCACGCCGGGGGAGTTCCCCACCCCACATCTCATGGTCCCAATCCCCCCCGGTAATCCAGGTCCCGGGAGGCACGGTCTCCGCAAAGGCCCCGATCCGAGCCGCAAATTCCTCTGGACTGGCCGCATCCCGGAGATCGACGCTGGAGAGCTGAAATCCGCCGGGCAAGAAATGCGTATGACTGTCGATGAAGCCCGGAAGAGCCATCCGCCCATCCAACTCAAGGATTTCGGTCTCCGAACCGATTAGGGTCTCGACCTCCGCAACACTCCCCACGGCCCGGATTCTTCCGTGGCTGATGGCCACGGCCTCCGCCAGGGGCGCCCCAGGGACACCGGTCCAAACCGGTCCTCCACGGAGGACCAGATCGGCCGGCTCTCCCCCCGAGGGGGCGCAGGCGGAGGCTAAGAATGGGATGGCGAGGAAGATCCGCCCCAGGTTGGGCATGGAGTACCTCACGTTGGTTGGAGGAACGATGGAGAAATGCTCGCAGCGAGTCGACTGGAAGGTTATCCTCTCACAGACCCTCCTATCAAGCTGAGTCAGAAGGGAGTTCAGAAGTCATGCGTCCTCGAATCGGTATTCTATTCCTGTTGGTGTTCCTTGCTTCAGCCTGCGCGACTGGAGGAACGGGGTCAGGCTCTGACGAACCTCGGCGAGATCGTAACCGGATAACCGCCGAAGAATTACAGTCGCTGGGCCAGTTCTCTGCCTGGGATGCGATTCGGAGACTTCGGCCCATTTGGATGCGCCCTGGCGGGATCCGAAATTCCGCCAACCCTTCGGGCCACTACCCCCATGTCTTCCTGGACGGAAGTCCCTACGGTGATATGGAGATTCTCAGGACGATCCGAGTGGAGAATGTGGAGGAGATGCGGTACGTCAGCCCCACAGACTCTACGATTCGTTATGGCGGGGAGTTCCAGGGGGGTGTGATCCTCCTCACCACCAGAAGCCAAGACTGAAGCGAGTCTCCGCTTCCGGAGGCCTGACTGGGGGGAAGCCAAACTCCGCCCTAGCCTGCAAGGAACCTCCTAGCGAATCGGGTCAGAATCCGAGCGCCCAACTCAAGTTCTGCAGCAGGGACCCACTCCACCGCGGAATGGGCCTGGGCAATAGAGCCAGGACCGAAACAAACGGCAGGGACCCCAGCCTCGTTGAGGAAGGCTGCGTCGACCCACGCCGTCATGGGCTCAACCTTGGAGATAAGCCCTTCTTCCTCCGCTGCCGCCAATAGCCCCTGGACGAGGCTGGAGTCGGCAGGCACCTCGGTGCCAGGACGAAAAAGTCCCTTGCTCAACGAAGCCTCGATGGAGGGATCCCGGTCGCATACTTCATCCAAAACGTTCTGAAACTGGATCAGAACCGCAGAGGCGTCCTCGCCCGGTAGGGTTCGTCGTTCCAGGACCAGCTTGCATTGGTCGGGATAGACCGAAGGGGCAGAGCCTCCCTGAATGGTCCCGGCGTGGAAAGAGGGCCGACCCAGAAGGGGGTGGGGGGGTTCTTCTTTCAAGCGGAGTTCCAATCCCTTCAGTGCCGCCAGGAACTGCCCGGCATGGAGAATGGCATCCCGACCTTCTTCAGGTCGAGATCCATGAGCCGCCTTCCCCCAGAATTCGGCATCGATCCAAAGAACCCCCTACCTTTTCTTAGACTCCTTGCGGATAAAATCACGGCATCCGGGCCTAGTTCATCTTTGATCATGCCTAACGCCGTCGTCATATTTTTGGCTTCAAATCGTTTAATCTGCATTGGAAAGCTC
>CBDUAX010000193.1:0-8167 GCA_965365235.1 uncultured bacterium | reverse complement strand
CCTCCCGACCTCCGGGGTAGCCCCGCTTTCCTTCCGGGTCCTCCCGACCTCCGGGGTAGCCCCGCTTTCCTTCCGGGTCCTCCCTCATTCTGGGGCGGCGTCAGTGTGAGCCCCGGAGCCGGGGTGGATTCGAGGAGGTGTCGTCCCCACCCTTTGCACCCCCCGCCGTTCCGGTCCAAGTTGACTTCTTCTCGGTTGGCGGCGACCTGAATCGCCCCTCCAATTTCATCTCGGAGGTCTCATGAAGACGTTGTACGCTCTTCTCCTGCTGATCCTGGCTTCAGGCTACTCCTATGGCTCGGCCGCCCAGGAAGCTCCCCCGCCGACGCTGGATCCAGTCCCGGCCAGGTATGAGAGCCAGCACTCGATCCGGATGGGTGGAGAGACGGTGGATTACGACGCAGTGGTCGGCAGCATCTTCCTCCGAGACTCGGATGAAGAGGTCATCGCAGAACTCTTCTACACGGCTTATTTCCGGACCGGGGTGGAAGGGGGCGCTCCCCGCCCCATCATCTTCTCCTACAACGGGGGCCCGGGCTCGGCTTCCTTCTGGTTGCACATGGGAATCATGGGTCCACGGCGGGTGGTGACTCCGGTGGTGGGACACCAGGGCCCGCCGCCCTATACTCTGGAGGACAACGCCTACACCCTTCTGGACATCGCGGACATCGTCATGATCGACCCGGTGGGGACCGGTTTCAGTCTTCCTGTGGGGGACACGCCGGGCTCCGATTTCTGGGGGATCGACGAGGATGCCGCCTCCCTGGCCCAGTTCATCCGTCGGTTCCTCAGTCAGTACAGACGTTGGAACTCACCTCGGTACCTTCTGGGAGAAAGCTATGGCACTACCCGTTCGGCTGTTTTGGCCCGGCATCTTCAGCGGGCGAACATCGATTTGAACGGGATCGTTCTTGTGAGCGCCGTCCTGGAGTTCCGGACCATTCAGTTCGCCCCAGGCGACGATCTCCCCTACGTGGTGAACCTCCCATCCTACGCGGTCGTGGCCGCCTATCTGGATGTGCTCCCAGGGCCGAAGCCCACGGACCGCGGTGCCTTCATGGAGGAGGTGGAAGAATGGGCTGTTACGGAGTACGCCACGGCACTGATGCGAGGAAGTACGCTGGACTCGGCGACGCGAACCCGGGTGATCGACCAGATGTTTCAGTACACCGGCCTCAGCCGCGACTTTATCGACAGGGCCGACCTGAGGGTCTCTGCACCGGAGTTCGAGAAAGAGCTCTTGCGGGCGCAGGGGCTCGTGGTTGGCCGTCTGGATGCCCGGTTCACCGGGCCATCCGGGGATCTTCTCCGACCCACTCCGGATTTTGATCCCCAATCCACCGCCATCAGCTCGGCCTATACTTCGGCGTTCAACAGCTATCTCCGAGATGAGTTGGGGTATGACGGGACCCGTGAGTATGTCCCCAGCGGCGCCACCCGGGACTGGAACTGGCAGCGGGCCGGTGGCGTGGGATTCATAAGGGGAGCAGGAACGCCCAACGTGGGTCCTGATCTGGCTGATGCTTTACGGTTCAATCCGAACCTCGAGGTCCTGCTGGTGAACGGGATCTACGATCTTGCCACCCCCTATTTCGCTGCCGTGTGGGCTATGGACCATCTGGGCCTCCCTCCAGACCTTCGGGACAACATCCAGAGGGCCGACTTTGCAGCAGGACACATGATGTACGTGGAACAGAGCCTCCTTCCTCAGTGGAAAGAAACCCTCGACACCTTCATCCAGAGGACCTCAGGCCGATGACCGAGAAGCTGAGGGTCGGGGTCATCGGCGCCGGAAGGTGGGCGGCATCGGCCCATCTTCCCGGCTTTTTTCGCTCGCCTCTGAGCAAGCTGGTGGCCATCTGCGATTGGGACCGGGAGTTGGCTGAAACACGAGCCGCCGAGTTCGACATCCCCGACGTGGAGACGGACTTCGAGAAGCTCCTCTCCCGGTCGGACATCGACGTCATCGACATCGTCACCCGGGGAGACCATCAGGATCTTGTGTTCGCTGCCCTTGAAGCCGGGAAACACTGTATGGTGGAGAAGCCCGTTTGCCACGACTTCAAAGACGTATGGCGGGCCCAGGAGATCGCCCAATCCAAAGGGCTGAAGACCAAGGTCGGCCTCACCTTTCGATACGCCCCTGCGGTCATGTTCATGTTCGATCTCATCCGGAAGGGGTTCATTGGGGAACCCTTCATCTTCAATGGGTTCGAACAGAACTCCCAGTGGCTGGACCCGAACAATCCAATGGACAAGCGGATCCACAAGAGAAAGCCCGTGGGGGAGGAGCCCTGGGGGACCGACCTTTCCCGGGAGGGGATCACCGTGTCCTCTCTGGAGGGCTACGGCGCTCCCACCATCGACATCGGGTTGGAGTGCTTGGGGAGTGGGCTGGACCGGGTTGTGGGGATTCTCGCGAACATGGTGCCGTACAGACGGAGAACGAACCTGGACTCCGAGCTGGAGCGTATCAACATCGATGACGCGGACATGTTTTTGGGTGAAGCCTCTTCCGGCGCCCTCTTCTCCATGCAGTCCAGCTATGTGACCGTAGGAAACTACCCTGGCATCGAGGCCCGTATCTTCGGGTCGGAGGGAGCGATTCAGGTCCGGTTGGTTGAGGAGTTCGGTGTCATCCAGACGATTCACACGGCCAAGCCGGATGCCGTCGAGTTCGTCCAGCAGGAGATCCCCCAGCGGTTCTTCCCCCCGGGCGCACAGGAGGACGATCCGTGGAGCACGGCCTTCTTTGGGAACCTTGTTCACAACTTCTGTGAAGAGATCCTCGACGGTGGCGATACGAACCAGGGAGACTTCGCTCAGAGCGCCCGGGTTCAGGAGGTCATCAACGCTGTAGCTTTGTCTCATCGAAAGCGGGCGTGGATCGATCTCCCCCTGTCGGATGCGGACGGGGATGAAGGGCAGAAGAGCCCGTACTAGCAGCTCGGCGAGGAATGTCAAGCTGGGCCCGGAGCAAACGAGTCAAAAAGTGGAAGAGGCAGACATGTCGGAGAAGAAACTGGGTTGGGGTGTCATAAGCAGTTCGAATATCGGTCGAAAGGCGGTGAATCCCGCCATTCAGGCCTCCGAGAACGGAGAGTTGCTGGCCATCGCCAGCCGGGATGAACAGACTGCCCGCACAGTGGCTGAGGAAGGGGGGATTCCTACCCACTACGGCAGCTACGAGGCCCTTCTGGACGACCCGCGAATCGATGCCGTCTACAACCCACTCCCCAACGGTCTCCACAGAGAGTGGACCATCAGGGCCGCGGAGAAAGGGAAACACATTCTCTGCGAGAAGCCGCTGGCCCTGAACGCCGCCGAGTGTCTCGAGATGGAAGCGGCGGCCACAGCCAACGGCGTGAAGCTGATGGAAGCCTTCATGTACCGATTCCATCCCAGGACCGAGAGTGTGGTGGATTTGGTTCAGCGAGGACTCATCGGGGGGCTCACACAGATCCGCAGCAGCTTCACCTTCCTCCTCACCCGTCCGGACAATATCCGGTGGGATCCTGAACTGGGGGGCGGGGCGCTGATGGACGTGGGTTGTTACTGCATCAATGTGAGCCGGACCTTGGCGGGAAAGGAACCGGTGGAAGTTCGGGCCATGGCCAACTTCCAGGAGTCTGGCGTCGACGAGCAGATGGCTGGAACGCTTCGTTTCGAAGATGGTCTCTTCGCCCACTTCGATTGTGCCCTGACCATGGACCGGACCGAGGTCTACCAGGTGGTGGGCACTGAAGGCCACGTGAGGGTCATGGACGCATTCCTCCCCGGAACGGACGATGTGGTCATTGAACACTTCGACCTCGAGAACCACCTCACCAAGATCGAAGTAAAGGGTGGAGATGAATATCGGCTCATGGTGGAGCACTTCGCCGAGTGCGTGTTGAACGACAACCCGCTTCGGTACACTGCCGAGGAAGCGGCTCTGAACATGAAGGTCATCGAAGCGCTGTATGAGTCGGCCCGGAAGGATGGGGAGGTGATGGCCGTCAAATGACCGGGACCGGGAACGCAACGCTGACCGTGTTGGTTGCCAGCTACCTGGAACCGGAGCTGGTTGAGGAGATTCGCCGGGTCGACCCTCGGTTGGAGGTCCTCTACGAGCCCGAGCTGCTCCGACCCCCCAGGTATCCTGCCGACCACAAAGGGGGGGGACTGGAACGGACCCCGGACCAGGAGTCTTGCTGGCAGGAACTCCTGGGCCGAGCCGACATCCTCTTCGACTTTGACCAGACGCACCTGGAGGACCTTCCGGAGGTAGCGCCCAACGTCCGATGGATCCAGTCCACCAGCTCGGGGATCGGCCCCTTTGTCCAGCGAATGGGATATGCCGAACGGATGCCGGGAACAGTCTTCACCAGGGCCAGCGGGGTCCATGCCCAGCCGCTGGCCGAGTTCTGTGTGATGGTCATGCTTTTGTTCCGGAAGGGCCTGTTCCGGGTTCAACTCGCCCAGAGCCGGAAACACTGGGAGCGCTACGCGGGAACGGACCTGGAGGGCCGGACTCTGGTGGTGGTCGGGTTGGGAGGGGTGGGGCGTGAGGTCGCACGGATGGGGAAGGCGTTCCGAATGAAGGTCATCGGGATCGACAGGGCCGGCTTTCGATTCGATCCCGAAGAGATTCCCCTGGACTCCTTCTTCCCCAGCGGGGAGCTCCAATCTGTCCTGGAGGAGGCCGAGCACCTGGTCCTCATTGCTCCCCACACCCCGGAGACCGAAGGGATGATCGGGCCGAGGGAATTGGCTCTTTTGCCACCCGGGGCAGTCCTCATCAACATCGCCCGGGGGGCCCTGGTTGACGAGGAAGCCTTGGTAGATGCCTTGCGGTCCGGCCACCTGGCGGGCGCCGGCTTGGACGTCTTCGCCGAGGAGCCCCTGCCACCCAGCAGCCCTCTCTGGGATATGCCGAACGTCCTGGTGAGCCCCCACTCCGCCAGCACCAGCGATCGAGAAAACCGTCGTATCACGGAGTTGTTTTGTGAGAACCTCCGACGTTTCCTGTCGGGGAAGCCGCTGATCAACGTACTTGAGCTGGAGGACCGTTCCCGATGATGTTCGAGGGCCAGAGGCTTCGGAGCTCGCAGCCGGCGATCCCGCTCCAGAGAGTCAGTGCTGAATGGCCCTGATCAGTTGCCGAAACCTCCACCTGGCCTGGGGGGGACGGGCCCTTCTAGAAAACGCCGGGCTCCAGATCGAACCAGGTGAACGAATCGGCCTCGTGGGCCGGAACGGGGAAGGGAAATCAACCCTTCTGAGTGTGCTCGCCGGTGTGATGGAACCGGAGCAGGGGGAGGTCATCCTGGAGAGTGGGGCTCGGGTGTCACTTCTGGAGCAGAAGATTCCCGAGGGTCTGTTCGGTACGGTGGAGGATGTGGTTCGCGGTGGTATGAGGGGCCTTGAGGAGAGCGGCTACGCTATCCAACGCCTATGCTCCCTCCTTCAGATCGATCCGTCCAAAGAATTTCAAGCCCTATCCGGCGGCCAGAAACGCAGGGCTCTCCTCGCCCGGGCTCTGGCTGCCGAACCCGATGTCCTCCTTCTGGATGAACCCACCAACCACCTGGACCTGGAGAGCATCCGTTGGTTGGAGACCTTCCTCCTGCGGTTCCAGGCCAGCCTTCTCTTCGTGACCCATGATCGGGCCTTCCTCCAAAAGCTGTCGACCCGGATCCTGGAACTGGATCGAGGCCGTCTCACGTCATGGTCCTGCGACTATCCGACCTATCTCCGCCGAAAGGAGAAGCTCCTCGATAACGAGGAGAAGGAATGGGCTTTGTTCGACAAGGCGCTGGCAAGGGAGGAAGAGTGGATTCGACAGGGGATCAAGGCTCGCCGGACCCGGAATGAAGGGAGGGTTCGGGCCCTCAAGAACCTTCGGACCCGGAGGGCGGAAAGGCGAGCGCGGGTGGGAGAGGTGCGGTTGAATATCCAGCAGGCCGAACGCTCCTGGGCAAAGGTCATCACCGCGAAAAGGCTCACCTTCGGTTTCCCGGATACCCCCATCGTGAGGGACCTTTCTACCACCATCCTCCGAGGAGACAAGGTCGGGATCATCGGCCCCAACGGGTGCGGAAAGACGACCCTTCTCAACCTCCTTCTGGGTACGCTGGCCCCCGTTGAGGGAACCGTGAAACACGGGGGCTCTCTCGAGATCGCACACTTCGACCAGCACCGAGAGAAACTCCGTGAAGACCAGAGTCTAGCCGACAGCGTTACGACCGCGAGCCATGTGGTCCTGGACGGGGAGCGACGGCATGTTCTGACCTACCTCCAGGACTTCCTCTTCTCTCCCGAACAGGCACGCCAGCCAGTGAGCACCCTCTCGGGAGGGGAACGAAACCGCTTGCTGCTGGCCCGCCTTTTCACCCGGCCCGCAAACGTCCTGGTTTTGGACGAACCCACCAACGATCTGGATCTGGAAACCCTGGAGCTGCTGGAGACGCGGTTGCTGGAATACAATGGCACCGTCCTGGTGGTTAGCCACGACCGGGCCTTCCTGGACAACCTGTGCACCAGCACCCTGGTATTCGAAGGCAATGGGGTCGTGAAGGAATTCGTGGGAGGCTACTCGGACTGGAGGCGGGTGGTGGACGGGCGTCCTGAAAAAGATCAGACCGGAACACGGACAAGGAAGAAGGTTCCTCCTCCCCTCCGCCCCACGCGTGAGCCCCCGGACAAGGCAAAAAGACTCAGCTTCAAGGAACGGAGGGAGCGAGATAGCCTCCCGGGACGCATTGAAGCGTTGGAGGAAGAGTTGCGGGTGCTCCACGAGCGCATGTCGGACCCGGTGTTCTTCAAGGGGGATGCGGAAGAGATCCGGAAGGCCACCGAGGAGTCTCAGCGGCTTCCCGGCGAGATCGAAGCTCTCTACTCTCGATGGGCGGAGCTGGACCGATGACTCGGCCGGAACACTCGAGGGCCCTGCAGGTACACTCTCTCCTCCCCAAGCCCCTCTCGACGGCAAGCGTTTCAAGGAGCTTCATGAATCATTCGACCTTTTTCGGTGGGGCCTCGGTCCTTCTCGCCATCGTGCTGATTCCCCTGGCTTGTGAGGGACAAACCCGACAGCCTACGCTGCCCCCGCCCACCATCACCGAGTACAAGCCGCGATCGACTCTGGTTGTACCCGCCCATGAAGTGCCCCGAGCGAGGTTTCCCGCCGTGGACTTCCATGGCCATCCGCCGACCCTCTCCTCGCCAGAGGCGATCAGTGAGGTGGTGTCCGCCATGGATGCCCTCAACCTGCAGGTGATGGTCCAGGCCCGACCCAGCTCTGGCCAGCGGTTGACCCAGCAGATCGAGGCAGTCCAAACAGCCGGGCATGCCCATCGGTTCGTTTTCTTTGCATCCCTGAATCTTCGGGACGTCGGACCCGGATCGGGCCCTCGAATCGCGGCCCAACTCGAAGAAGATGTACGAGCTGGAGCGGTGGGGATCGGGGAGATCGGGAAGGGGTTTGGGCTTTCCACACGGAAAGCCGACGGGACCCGCCTCGAGTTGGACGATCCGGAACTGGACGTGGTATGGGAGACCGCCGCTAGACTCGGCATCCCGGTCTTCATTCACACCGGCGATCCTGCCGAGTTCTTCGAGCCTCTGGACTACGAAAACGAGCGCTGGCTGGAGATGGCCTTGTTTGAGCGCCGGCGTCTCAACGATCGGTCTCGCTTTCCGAGCTTCGACGATCTCATGGCTGAGCGGGACCGATTGCTGGCGAAGCATCCGAACACCACCTTCGTTCTCGCCCACATGGGTTGGCACGCACAGGATCTCGGGCGACTGGGGAAGATCTTCGACGCTCACCCGAATGTGTACGCGGAAGTGGGAGCGATCCTCTATGACCTTGGCCGTCAACCCAGGTTTGCTCGAGAATTCTTCATCGAGTATCAGGACAGGATTCTCTTCGGGAAGGACTCGTTCAGGCCCGACGAATACCCTTACTACTGGCGCGTTTTCGAGACGGCTGACGAGTATTTCGACTACTATCGGGACTATCATGCCTTCTGGAAGCTCTACGGGATGGAGCTCCCCGACGAGGTGCTGCGGAGGCTTTACTACCGGAACGCCCTGGAGATCATCCCCGGAATGCCCGCGGCCTCCTTTCCGGAGGGGTGAAGGACCTTCCCTCTGGGGTCTGACGGGCGAGGGAACAACCGTG
>CBDUAX010000192.1:0-8173 GCA_965365235.1 uncultured bacterium | reverse complement strand
TCTCCCTCGTGAGCCTTACAGAGCTCTTGGGCCTCGTATAGCCCGTAATATGGCTTCCCCGAAGAATTCGCCCCTGGCCCAGCGTGGTCTTGGCCAACGATGAAATGGGTGCAGCCATAGTTCTTGCGGATAATGGCGTGCCAGAGGGCTTCCCGAGGCCCGGCCAAACGCATGGCCATATCCAGCAGGGAGAGTTTAGCCGTGAACTGGGGGTAATGGGGCAAGACCGCGTCGTAGCACCGGACCCGAGTGTAGTGGTCCAGGTCTCCCGACTGGGTCATCCGCACGACGGGGTGGATCAGGAGGCTCGCGCCGGCATCCTTGGCGGCTCGTTGGGTCAGAGCCACCTGGGCACGATGCATCGGGCTCCGAGTGTGGAACCCTGCTACCTTCCGCCATCCCAATCGAGAGAAGTCCGCTCTCAACTCCCGGGGAGTGTGCCGGTCATGTTTGAAATCGTAGTGTACCGGAAGCTGAACCCCTTCAAGGGTTCCCCCGACACACACAGGGGGAGTGTGGTTGAGGAGTTGGTCCACCCCTGGGTGGTCCGTGTCGGTGGTGCCAAAGACCTTTGCAGCTTCTTCCCGGAGGTCGGGCTTCCAGATGTCGCCGACTGAGAGAACCGCCAGGAGAAGACCCTCCGGGTCTCGCAAAGCCAGTGGCTGCCCGGGCACGAGGGCCTCGGCCTGTTCTTCAAGGAGGTTCAGTGTGACGGGCACGGGCCAAAGGGTCCCGTCCGCCAGCCGCATTCGATCTCGCGACCCCTCATAGTCCTCCCGGCCCATGAAGCCTTCCAGCGGACTGAAACCTCCATTTAGAAGAAGCTCCAGATCCCGCATCTGTCGGTCGGTGAGGTCCCAGCTGGGCCAGTCCCTGGAGGCTTCTCTCAACTCCCTGGCCGTTCGGTCGTCCACCAACAGGTTTTTCAACTCGCCCCCATGGGGCGGGATGAGCTGACTCGGCATCGGATATCCTGTTCAGAAAGAGGGATCAGGCTCCCTGGTCTTGTTGGAAGAAATCCACCACGGAATCGATGATCTCATCGATTCCGCGAGTGGGAGCCCAGTCGAGGAGATCCTTGATCTTTGTGGTGTCAGGCTGGCGACGAAGCATATCCTCGAATCCCGACTCGTAGGCCTCCTCGTAGGGCACGGTCTGAATCGGGGACCTGGACCCCGTTCGTTCCTTTACCCTCTCCGCCAAACCCCGAACACTGATCTCCTCTTCGTGTCCGATATTGAACACCTGGCCATCGGCCCTCTCTTCGTCCATCAGTCCCTGGACCGCTCTGATGGAGTCGCTGACATGGCAAAAACAGCGACTCTGGTCGCCGGTTCCATACACGGTGATGGGCTCTCCTCGCAACGCCTGGCCAACGAAGGTGGGGAGGACCATCCCCCACTGTCCGGTCTGCCGCGGCCCAACCGTATTGAAAAACCGGCCAATGACCACCGGTAGACCCTTGTTGTAGTTGTAGGCCAGAGCAAGGAACTCGTCGAGCGTCTTCGTGCAGGCGTAGGACCACCTCCGGTGGGTCGTGCTCCCGAGAATCCGATCATGCTCCTCATCGAGCTTGTCACCGGCCTTCCCGTAGATTTCGGAGGTGGAGGCGACAAAGAGTTTCTTCCCAGTCCGATGGCAACAATCCAATACGATTTCCGTCCCCCGGACGTTCGTTGTAATGGTCTCAACCGGCTCGTCCAGAATTTTCCGAACACCCACTGCCGCAGCCAGGTGGATGACCTGGTCCACAACCGAGATCAGCCCGAACATGACGGGCCAGTTCATAATGTTCTCCACTGTGATGTGGAGCCTCGGATGGTCCTTTACCGCCGAGAGGTTCTCCAACCTGCCTGTGGAGAGATCGTCGATGACATAGACGGTCTTCCCTCGGTCCAGCAGGGCTTCCACCAGGTGAGACCCGATAAAACCGGCCCCACCGGTTACGAGGACTTTATCTGCCACGTGGTCATCTCCCTGGGGTCAAGAACAAACAAGAAGGGGGACCTGCCCAGCACCAGGGGCGGCGTACCGGCTGCAGGGTCTGGCCGGAAAGTGGGGTAGCCCATCCCCTCCATCAACCTCGAATCCAGTCCACCGTCTTCCGGATGCCCTCGTCCAGGTCAACCCGGACCTGAAACCCCGTGCGTTCCTGGAGAAGCGTAAGGTCCGCCATGGAATCCTTTACGTCTCCGGCTCTTGGCGGGCCATGGATCGCCTCCACCGAAGCACCCACCGCCTTCTGAATCGCCTGCCAGAGCTCGTTGATGGAGATCCTCCCCCCACAACCCACGTTGAAGACTTCACCCGACACCTGGTCCGCTGGAACGGAGGCAGCCAAGAGGTTCACCAGTACCACGTTTTCTATGAAAGTGAAGTCCCGAGTCTGTTCTCCATCGCCGTTGATTGTTGGTGCCTTCCCCTCCAACGCTGCTGAAACGAACAGAGGGATGACTGCGGCATAGGCAGAGTTGGGATCTTGCCTCGGCCCGAAGACGTTGAAGTAGCGAAGGGCTACAGCCTCCAAACCGAACACCCCCGGGAAAGCCCGGCAGTATTGTTCTCCAGTGAGCTTGGCTACCGCATAGGGTGAGCGGGGGCTTGGGGTTTGATTCTCCCGTTTGGGAAGGGTCGGCGTGTCGCCGTATGCCGAAGACGAGGAGGCATAGACCACCCGGCGGGCCCCGGCATCTCTCGCAGCCAGAAGGACATTCAGAGTTCCGGTGGCATTCACCTCGTGAGACATGGCCGGGTCCTCGACGCTCCTTGGAACCGAAGGGAGGGCAGCTTGATGGAATACGACTTGAACGCCCTCCGATGCCCTTTGGCAGGTGGAGGGGTCCGTAATATCCCCTTCGATCAGATCGATTCGATCCTGAAAGGGGGCGAGGTTCTCCCTCCTGCCGGTGGAGAAGTTGTCCAGGACCCGGACCAATCCTCCTCCGGCCAGGAGATTCTCAACCAGATGGGACCCAATGAAACCAGCCCCACCGGTGACCAGATAAAGAGCCCCCGCTTCCACATGGTCTGTCAACTCAAACGCCATTCCCGCACCTCGTCGATTGGTTAGTCTTCTGCTTGCCGCCCCTTCCCAACCACAGCAAGCTCTTCCAGGTACAACTTTCTGATACGGTCCACCAAGCGTTTCTCAGAATACCGTTCGCACACATCGGCCCGGATCTGTGCCAACTCGACACGCCCGGGCTCTAATCCGAGTGTTTCCTTCAGAACTTCTGCTACCGACTCCACCGTTCCATCAGGAATCGAACGTGCGATCCCGACTCCGTCGAGAATGTCGGGCACCCCTCCCACAGCCCTTGCCGCCACAGGAGTCCCAGCAGCCAGGGCTTCCAGAATTGCCACGGGTGTGCCCTCATCAAGGGAAGTCAGAGCAAGCACATCCAGGGCCGGATAGAGCTCGTGAAGGCTTTCTTGCCAACCCAACCAGAGCACTCTGTCTTCGACCCCAAGTCGCCGGACTTGAGCCCTCAAGTCCTTCTCCAAGATCCCTGAGCCGATGACGAGCAGCTTGATTCGGCGCCCCAAATGTGCCTCCAACAGGGGTAGCGCCTGGAAGAGGAGTTTGTGGTTCTTCACGGGGACCAGGCGACCGACAATTCCCAGTATCGTCTCTTCGGGTTGGAGCCCCAATCGCTCCCTTGTCCTGGCCCTGGCCGCCCCTCGATCCACCTCCTGGAATGGCTTCAGATCCAGTCCAAGGGGAACGACCGAGAACCGTTCCGTCGGCGCAATCCTCAGATTCCCGGCCATCTCTCTTTTCTGGGACTCCGACAGGACCACGAGCCGCTGGGAAATCCTCGCCAATCCCCGCTCAATCCCCAGGAACAATCGGGTCTTGCCTGGAGAAAAATAGCCCCCCCCCAGGACGTGTCCGTGAAAGGTATGGATCCGCACCGGGACACGCGCCAAAAATGCGGCGATCCGCCCCAGGGTGCCGGCTTTCGCAGTGTGGGTATGCACGACAAGGGGTCGATCTCGACGGAAGTACCAGAACAGGCTCCAAAGGACCCGGAGATCCTGGATCGGACTCAGGAGGCGGGATAGAGTTGGTAGCTCGGAGATCTCCACTCCCCGGGCCTGGGCATACCAGGCCATATCTCCTTCGTCACTCGTCACTCGACCGGCCAGAAGCCGAGTCCGGAAATCTCCCCCCGCGTCGAGACCGGCAGCGAGGGTCACGACGTGCAGAGCTGGGCCACCGATGTTCAGGCGGGCGATGATCCGGTGCACCGGAATCGGCGAATCCACCTTGGGGTCAGTCCCGGACCGGCCCAAGCAGGGCCTTTTGGGCATTCGTCCCGGCACGGGGCATGGGTGCCCTACCCCTTCCCCTTTACGATCCACTCCCCCGGGTTCGAGACATCGGGAATCCCTCCCAAGTCTCGAGTGGCATTCCGGGTGTCCACCACCATTGGGGTTTTGATCAACACTTTCTCGTAGTCCACATCCGCGTGGTCGGTTACGATGACCGCGGCGTCCACGTTCGTCAGTACCTCATCCGTGAGGGGGACGCTCCGCCAGATCTGACCGTCCTCTTCAAGCCTCGGCACGAACGGATCATGGTACGTGACTACTGCGCCGTCCGCCTCGAGCAGATGAATGATGTCGAGGGCCGGAGACTCCCGGACGTCATCGATATCAGGCTTGTAGGCCACACCCAGGACCAGAACCTTGGACCCGTTCACCGCCTTTCCCAGACGATTCAACCCTTCCCGGACCTTCCCCACAACAAAGATCGGCATCTCCGAGTTGATTTCGGACGCCAACTCGATGAACCGGGTCTTGTAGTTGAGCGTCCGCATTTTCCAGGATAGGTAGTGGGGATCCACCGGAATGCAGTGCCCCCCCAACCCGGGTCCGGGCGTGAATTTCATGAACCCAAAGGGTTTCGTGGCCGCTGCATCGATGACCTCCCAAACATCTACACCGAGCCGGTCGGCGATGAGGGCTACCTCATTCACAAGGCCGATGTTCACCGCTCGGAAGGTGTTCTCGAGGATCTTCGTGAGCTCAGCCACCTCTGCCGAAGAAACGGGGACGGGAGTGTCGATAAAACGAGAGTAGAAGGTCACACCGGCTTCATTACAGGCCTCGGTGATTCCACCAATCACCTTGGGAGTGTTCTTCGTCACCCAGATCTCGTTCCCGGGGTCCACGCGTTCAGGGGAGAAGCAGAGAAAAAAATCCTTCCCGGCCTCCATCCCGGTCTCTTCAAGCTTGGGCAACAAGACCTCCCGGGTCGTCCCCGGATAGGTGGTGGATTCAAGGACGATGAGCTGCCCGGGTTGAAGGGTCCTCGCCACTGCTTCGGACGCCGAAATGATGAATGACACATCCGGGTCTCGGGTCTTGGAAAGAGGGGTCGGAACACAGATTGAAACGGCATCACACTCGGAGAGTCGGCTCATGTCCGTCGTGGCTTCCAACCGACCTGCCTGGACATGCTCGGCGACGTCCGCGTCGGTAAGATCCTGGATGTGAGACCGGCCCTGATTGATGATCTCCGCCACCGACTCCTTCACATCGAACCCGACCACTCGGATGCCGGCGCGGGCAGCTTCCACCGCCAGAGGAAGGCCCACGTAGCCGAGGCCGATGACTCCTAGTGTCAAATCTTGGGAGGAGAAGCGATCTTTGGACGCCATGGGTTTTCCCTGTGATGAAGGGCCGAGAAGGACGGACCGGTCAATCCGTAAACTAAAAAATATACCGCCTCCGTGGGTTCCCGTTCAAAAAGAATCGATCCAGGAGCTTTTCTCCCACCCACCGGGGTCACGTCACTCCTTTGCCAGAGACATTCCGACTTTCAGCGTATAAACCTCCACATCCAAGATTCCTGTTACCGATCCGTCCGGTTCCCTCGTTTCAGGAAAACCCTGGGACGCCTCGGCATCCCGTTCCACAAAGACCAGGGCCCCCGCGCCGGTCTCCTCAACAGCCCGCACTGGCGCGTCGCCCTTCCCGAACAGGGGATACCCCTTGAATCGGCTCCGCTTCTCGCCCCCCCTGCGGTCTGCGAGAGCCACCGGGCGAAGCTCAGGCCATCGACCGCGTTCCATCTCCACGAGCACGGCCTCCATGTCATCCACGGCCCCGACCAGGACTGCGGCTACGCCGGCCCTGGACCAACGACGGGCCCAAGCCTCCATGATTCGGAAGGAGAAGCGGCTGCCCAGGGTTACTCCAGAGGCCAGAAGGAAGTCGATGGCGACAACCCCTCTCGAGAGCCCCTCCCTCTGAAGCATCGCCAGGACGGCAACCGTAGAGACCGTCGCCAGGAGATTGGCCCTCAAAACCCTGAGAGCTTCACCAAGGCCGTAATGCCGAAGGTCCTCTCGGTAGATCCGCAAAGAGGCGAAGGCCAGCAGCTTCACCGCCAGGACTACGGGAAGAGACCTCTGGAAGTACACCATCTCCCCAGCGAGTTGGGGTTCGTCCCATCGAATCAGATAGGCCGCGAGGTAAGCCAAACCGATGAGGAGGCCATCCAGGGCGAAAAGGAGGACGGGAAACCGAGCGTGCAGACGAAGAAGCCGGGAATAGAGCTCTGACCCTGAGATCCCCTCTCCAAGGAGCTTGTCGAAGCGAGCCTGGAGGAGGTACCCCCCCACCAGGATCAAACCAACCAGTGCGATCCCCCCCCCCAACAGAGCGTAACTCCGACCGGCGGTTCTGAAGAGAATGCCAACGCTTCCAGCAAGGGCCGAAAGGACCCAGAGGATCCAGACTGCACGCTCCTCGCTGATGCCGAGACTGACCAGGCGGTGAGACGAATGGTCCCTCCCCCCCTCCGAAGGGGAGCGGCCTTCCAAGACCCGACTCACCGTTACGAGCGTGGTGTCCAGGATCGGGACCGCCAAGATCAGCGCCGGAACGGCCATGATTGCCAGAAGACTCCTGGAGAGGCCGGGGCCGGGAGAGAGGGCAAGCCCGGATAGGAGCATACCCAGGAAGAGGGAGCCCGAGTCTCCCATGAAAATCTTTGCCGGCGGGTAGTTGTGCACCAGGAACCCCAGGAGGGCCCCAGCCAGGGCGATGGTCAGCCCTGCCAGAGCCGAACTCCCATCGAGGAAAAAGATGATGGCCAAGAAAGCGGTTGCCACCAGCGCAACCCCCCCAGCCAACCCATCCATATTGTCAAGGAGGTTGAGGGCATTGGTGATACCTACGAACCAGAAGAGGGACAGGAGGGCGTCAAGGAAGTAGATGCCTGTAAGCCACAAGCCAATCCCGCTCATGAGGAGGATCGAGGCCGCAGTGAGTTGGCCGACAAGTTTTGCCGCTGGACGGAGTCGAGCAAAGTCGTCCACCAACCCCACCAGGAAGGCTGCAGAGCTGGCCAGGATCAAGGCTTCCCAGGGTGATAGGGGCAGAATCCCCCTCCGGACCTGGGAAAGGGCCAAAGGGTCCTCCCAGGAGACCATGGACCCGATCCATACCACGAGCCCAAACCCAAGGAAGATTCCGACACCACCCAGGGTGGGCGTTGGCGTCTGGTGCCAGCGGTCCTTCCGCACCGCGGAAACTCTCCAGGCGCCCATGGCCGCACCTCGGACCAGCGGGGTGAGAAGTGCGGTGATGGCCGACGCCAGTACGAAGGTGAGAAGCAACCCCAATGGCCCCCTCACGGGTCCGTCCTCCCATTACCCGGTTCCTGATCTTCGGAGGATCGGTTCTCCCCCCCCTCTGGAGTTGGGCCTTCAAGGCGCGACAGAGCTCGGAACAACTCGCTGGTCTTGATGAGACGTTCCCAATCGCCCGAGGCCGAAACCCGGCCATCTTCCAGGATTACAATTCGGTCGCAACGCCTGACCGTTGCGAGTCGATGGGCAATGATGACGATGGTCCGTTCACGCTCCAACTCGAATACGGCGTCCATGACAGCCTCTTCCGTCACCCCGTCAAGGGCGCTCGTAGCCTCGTCGAGGAGGAGAAGAGGGGGATCCCGGTAAAGGGCCCTCGCAATCCCGATCCGTTGGCGCTGGCCGCCGGACAACCGCACTCCCCTCTCCCCCACTCGGGTCTCGAACCCAGAGGTAAGGCCCAGGACGAACTCGGAGATCTTTGCCATCTCAGCCACATGGCGGACCCGTTCACGGTCCACCAGGTCCGGCGGGACCCCGAAGGCGATGTTGGCCTCCACCGTATCGTC
>CBDUAX010000191.1:0-8184 GCA_965365235.1 uncultured bacterium | reverse complement strand
GAGGCTCGGAATTCGGGGACAAAGCCGCGGCTCAGGCCGTCTCCAGCCCGGTGGACGTCCTCGATGAGAAGATCGGCGGTATCCTCCCGCCCTCGACCCACGATACCACCCTGTGCGTAGTGGGATTTGGATTCGGTGGCTCTTCCGGCCCGGGTCAGGACAGTGATCCGTCGTTCTTTATCTTCCGAGAGACGGAGGGCGGCCGTTGCGCCGGCGATCCCGCTTCCGATGATGAGCACATCTGTCTGCATTGTATTCCCGTGTTTTTGACCGCTCCTCGCCCTGGCCCAAGTCGGTGGCTTGCCCCCCCGGAGAGCGAACTCGGCCCCAGCGGGTTATCCGACCGTGGACTCGCAGTGGGCTAGGATATGGGCTTGAGGCGTTGCCCGATAGGAACCTCCCTCGAGGACTCGGGGGCCCATTCGGTTCTACCGTTCGGGCCGTCGACAGGACCGGATGATCTGCCAATCCGCATCCGTCTCGTCATCGAGGAGGTCGTAGAACTCCTCAACGAAGGTCATGGCTTTCCGGGCGCTGCGATCCGTGAGGCCGGGTTGGTCACGAATGAGGGCCAGGATGGCTTCCCGCCGGTCCTGGAAGTGGGAGAAGAGGGCCTCATAGTCCATCTCGTCCGAACACCAGCCTCGGTACAGCCTCTCCGTAACCGTCTTGATCCGTTCCGCCAGATGAACCGGGGGTCCTGCATAGGGCGCGTCGACGAACCCTGAGAAATCGAAGTCATAGGGGATTGGGAAGTACTCGAAGCCGACCCGGACCAGCTTTACGTTGTGGAATCGTACCGTGGACCAGTCCACGTTTCCGATGAGGTACTGGAAGAGGTACATCTTCCCGGCCTGATCCAGAACAAAGTCATCCGGTCTGGCAGCCGCGACCTCGAGGAACTCGCCTCCCAGGCGTGCTGCCAGGGCATCCTCATCTTCGATGAGGAAACCGAGGCGTGAGGTGGGATCGTTCTTCCCACTGGTATCCTGGTAGGTGATCAACGCCAACTGCACCCGAAAGCTGACATCGGTGATCAGGCCGTAGATCCGGTATGCCAGGTACTCCTCCAGGACATTCTGCTCGTAGTCATCCCGATCACGGCAGTGCGTCACCAGCTTCAGCTTGTCCTGACCCTCCAGGACCGTCCCCTGAAGCGAATCCGTCGGTAGGTTCAACCTCAGAGGGGGGAAGGGACAGATATAGTCCCTTAGACGGAAGTTCCCTCGTGTCTTCACCTTTACCGGAATCGAGGCGTCCACTTCACCCCCGGCCAGGATCAGGCGGCCCGGTCTCTCTTCCACCTCCTGCTCCCGGTCTTCCTCGAGCTGGCTGAAGTCCGCCTCCAGGGTGAACCGGAGGGGGGCTTCCCCTTCGAAGATTTTTCCCTCCCGGGGGCCCTCGGCTCCAGGGGCTTCCACCAAAGCCGACTGGCGAACCGCTCCGGACCACGGAGATTCCCCCGCCTTCTGGCCTCCGGTGCTGCAGGCGAAACAGAACAAGAGGAGGAGAAGCGGGGATGCAAAGGGCATCCAACGCCACATGGGTTGTCTCCTGAACAGTGGTCGGGTTTTTCCGAAAGGACCGAGACAGGGAGCCCAGCCGTCCCCATCTGCACCATCGAGAATCGGGTTTGTAGATGAGATCCGCAAGGGAAACGACGCTTACACACACCGGTCCAACGCTTCGTACCCGGGATGGGAAGGGCAGCCGGGAGCCCGGCGGAGAAATAGACGGGGCGGTGGCGGGATCCCCCCACCGCCCCGGGTTGACCGGTTCCTATCCGAAGGAAAGGTCCCGGAGTCCAGGACTCGAGGCGTCCAGCCGTACCCTCCCTACTTCCTCTTCAGACGCTTCGGGCCGGCCTTCTCAACTCCATCCGGACATCCATCCAAGAAGAGCTTGAAGTTTTCGATGAACCGGGCTGCCAAGCCGTCATAACGTTCCCAGTATTCGTCCTTGTCCCCCCAGGTGTTCACCGGATCCAGGATCTCCTCCGGGACGCCGGAACAGTCCTTGGGGACATCAAACCCGAAAATCTTGTCCTCTCTGAACTTGCCTTTCTTCAGTTCACCGGTGAGGGCGGCGTCCAGGAGGGCCCGGGTGTGGTGGATGCTGATGCGTTTTCCGATGCCGAAAGGTCCACCGGTCCACCCGGTGTTGATGAGCCAGCATGTGGACCCGTAGGCCTCCATCTTTTTCTTCAACATATTCGCGTAGACGAACGGATGGTGCACCATGAAGGGCGCCCCGAAACAGGTGCTGAAGGTGATTTTCGGCTCGGTCCCCAAACCGATTTCCGTTCCGGCGATCTTCGATGTGTACCCGCTGATGAAGTGGTACAGGGCCTGGTCTGGAGAGAGCCGGGAAATGGGAGGCAGGACCCCAGACGCGTCGCAGGTAAGCAGGAAGATATTCTTCGGATGGCTATCGGCCCGCCCATTTTTCTTGACCCCTGGCAGGAATTCCAGGGGATAGCTGCATCGGGTGTTTTCGGTGAAGGTCGGGTCGTCCAGATCCAGCTTCCTGCTCACCGGATCGGAGACCACGTTCTCGAGGATCGTCCCGAACCGATCGGTGGTAGAGTAGATCTGGGGTTCGTGCTCAGGGCTCAACCGGATGACCTTTGCGTAACACCCACCCTCGATGTTGAAGACGCCAACATCAGTCCACCCATGCTCATCGTCCCCGATGAGTTGACGTTTCGGATCGGCGGACAGGGTAGTCTTCCCGGTTCCGGAGAGCCCGAAGAAGAGGGACACGTCCTTCTTCTTCCCCACGTTGGCCGAACAGTGCATGGAGAACACACCGGCCTTGGGAAGGAGGTAATTCAGGGTGGTGAAGACCGACTTCTTGATCTCTCCGGCGTACCTGGATCCCGCGATGAGGGCGATGCGCTCCGCGAAGTTCAGTATGATGGCCGTCTCGCTCCGAGTGCCGTCGATGATGGGATCGGCCTTGAAGCTGGGCAGGGCAAGGACAGTGAAATCGGGGATGAACTCCCTGTATTCCTCCCGGCTCTTCGGGAGAATGAACATATTCCGTGCAAAGTGGCTTTGCCACGCTTCCTCGGTAATGACCCGCACAGCGAGCCTGTGTTCGTCGTCATTCCCAGCGTAGCAGTCCTGGACAAAAACTTCCTCCCCCTGGAGGTAGGCCTGCATGCGAGTGTAGAGCCCGTAGAACTTTTCCGGGGTGATGGGTCGATTGTACTCTCCCCACCAGACATCCTCCTCCGAACCCGCTTCCTGGACGACGAATTTGTCGTTGGCAGCACGGGCGCTCCACTTGCCCGTGTTCACCGACATGGTGCCGCCGTTGGCCAGGGTCCCCTCGCCGCGGAAGATGAATTCCTCGTAGAGGGCTTCTGTGGGAAGATTCCAGTAAACCCGTTTCAGATTGGTCAGACCCTGATTCTGGAGCCCAAAGTCGCTTTTCAACTCCCTGGCCTGGCCTTCAGCGGGGGTCTTGATTTTCAAGAACTTCGACATCTTTGTCCCCCTTTCAGGTCCAGTCCCGGATGAGCTTCCGGTTGCCGAGCTGCAGCTCGTTGGGTGAATCCGGATCCAGGGCCCATTTGATCCGCTCGATTCCTTCGATGACGTCCTTTTCGGGTCCGCAGTAACTGATGCGGAGGTGGCCCTCGGTGCCGAAGGCGACCCCCGGTACCGTTACCACCTGGACCTTTTCCAGGATGAAGGTGGAGAGCTTGAGCGAGTCCTTCTCATAGGCCCGAAAATCCACAAAGGCGTAGAAGGTGCCGTCTGGCTCCTGGACCTTCACTCCGTTGAAGGCCTTCAGCTTGGACATGAGAATGTTCTTCCGGTTCTCAAGCTGTGTCCGGAGGTTCTCTACACTGGACTGGACGCCGTTGATGGCGGCCACGGCACCGATCTGGAGGAGACCCGCCGGCCCGGAAGTCTCGTGGGATTGGATGTTGCTCATGACCTCGATGAGTTTGGGGTTCGCCACGGCCCAGCCGATTCTAAAGCCCGTCATGGCGTAGGCTTTGCTCACCCCGTTCACCACGATGAGCTTCGACGTGTCCCCCAGGTCGTTGGAGAAGTCGTAGGGGTTCGTCCACTTCTTCCCATCGAAGAGAAGTTTGTGGTAGATGTCATCGGTGATGAGGTAGATCCCCTCCTTCTCACAGAACTCCACCACCTCCCGCACCGTCTCCCGGGGGAACATGAGCCCCGAAGGGTTGCTGGGGCTGTTGAGAATGATGGCCTTGGTCTGGCTCCCGCACCGATTGATGATGTCCTCGGCGGAGGCCACCAGCGTTCCGTCTTCGGGAATGGCCGGGACCGGGACGGCGCCGCAGAGTCTGACCATCTCCGGATAGCTGACCCAGTACGGGGCCGGGAAAACAACTTCGTCCATTGGATCCAGGATGGCCCTTAGGGCGACCATAATGGCCTGTTTGGCACCGCTACTGGCGATGACGTGCTTGGCCGTGACCTTGCGGCCATAGTTCTCCTGCGTATACCGGATGATGGCTGCCTTCCCCGGAATTGAGCATGGCCGCCGCGGCTACCAGGGAGTCCATGGGAGCCTTTGCCTTCGGCTCGCCACCCCCAAGGTGGATGAGAGGTTCCCCCTTCGCTCGCAGGATTGCCGCTTTCTCGTTCAGCGCTAGTGTGGCGGATTCGCGGACCGAGGCCGCGATCTGGCTGATACTCATCTGTCTCCCCTGGCTACCGGTTATGTAGCTGCGGTTGTCGGACCACAAAGGGCGTCCAAGCGAGGGGCCGG
Source organism: uncultured bacterium (assembly GCA_965365235.1). Classification (GTDB taxonomy): domain Bacteria; phylum Gemmatimonadota; class Gemmatimonadetes; order Longimicrobiales; family Gaopeijiaceae; genus CBDUAX01. The sequence continues at coordinate 3,429 of CBDUAX010000191.1, read as the reverse complement.
ACGCCCTTTGTGACCGGAGTCTCCAATCTGTAACTAGGTAATTTATCCCCCTCAACTCGCCTTGTCCAAAGGGTTCGTTGGGGTGGGGTTTCACCCGGTCCCCTTGGGAGGGTCGTCCATTGGGTGTTCTGGTGCCCCTACAGGCCCGGATGGTGGAATCCGGATGCCTCCCCTGTGCAAATCCCTCAAACTGGCGCGTCATCAGGGAAAAGGACCCGGGCGTCCGGGTCCCTCGGTGGGGGGCGGTCCCCCGCCTAGCCCTAAAGGAGAAACGGGGGAAGAAATGACAGCCAACGACCGATTGAAAAAGACGTATAGCTCGAGAATCTGGACGTCCCTGATCCTGGCCACGGGTTTTCACCTGGCGGTTTTCACCCTCTGGCCTGAACTGACAGCACAGGACTTTGCCTTCGATTCCCGGGAACTCGAGGCCATTGAGCTCCCGCCCGAGATCGAGATTCCACCGGAGCCGGAAGCCATCTCCAGACCGCAGAGGCCCGTGATCGCGGATGCCGAGATCGACACGGACATCACCATGGGGCTGACCTCCCTCGATGCCTACGAGCCCGAGGATCTTCCGCCCCCTCCTGAGGTCTCCGGGACCAGCGGACTGGCCGAAACCCCGGTCTTCACGCCCATGACGGTTCGCCCCGGTATCAAGAACCGGGCTGAGGTCCAGCGGGCTCTGGAGCGGGAATACCCGGCTCTCCTCCGGGATGCCGGGATCGGAGGACAGGTCCTGGTTTGGTTCTTCATCAACGAAGAAGGCCTCGTCCGGCAAACCCGGATTCACAAGGGATCGGGCCACAACGCGCTCGACGACGCGGCGTTGAAAGTGGCAGAGGTCATCCGATTCACACCCGCACTGAATCGGGACAGGCAGGTTCCGGTGTGGATATCCCTCCCCATCACCTTCACCATTCGGTAGGGACGGGCGAAAAGACACTCCAGGGGGATCGGTGGACCGGGCGGAGGCACACGCCTCGAGCCGGCCCTCTTGGAGTGTCTTCCTGGAGAACCGGCCTCAAGCCCCCAGGAATCCCCGCATGAGGAGACCGACCGCGAGCCCGAGATAGTTTCCCACGGCGTACCCCAACAGGCCCACCGCCACCCCAGGGACCAGGCGGTCGGTATACCCTCTGGCACCGGCGATGGCAATGGCGGAAGCAGCCCCACCGACATTCGCCTGGGAGGCCACCGCAAGGGTCGGGAGGTCAAGTTTCGCCAGCCGGCCCACGCCGAAGATGACCAGGCCGTGGATGGCCACGGTGGCCAGAGCGAAGTAGAACACGGCTGGCCCGATGGCGATCAGGGTGGCCACCACCGAACGGGCGCCATTGCTCGCCAGAAAGAGAAGAATCAGGTAGTTGCCGAAGAGGGCACCCCCGGGCAAGGCGTGAATGGCCGGGATCTGGGCAAGCACCAGAACCATCGATGTGAGCCAGAGGACCTCAGGGATCCCTGGAAAGATCGTGGCCAGTGCCCCGGCGCCCCAGACAGCCCCCAACGCAACGGTCACTAACGCCGCCAGGCTGCTCATGGGGATCGGCCGGACACTGCTGTTCAAGCCCTTCTCGAGGCTGGTTGGCGGATCCACGGGCCCTTTCGAACCCGAGCTTTGGGTTCGAGGTGCGTGCGTCGACGCTCCCGAGATCTCGGACTCCTGGGGCGACTCCTCAGGCGTTGGGGCGAGATCAGATTGGCCTTTGGGTCGCCCAAGGAGAACGGGTACGGCCAGACAGGTGGCCATCCAGAGAGCCGTGATGATCACATCGGCCGCCGTGGCCGCTGCAAAAAGGTTCGGACTCGTCTCGAAGGCCCGACCCACTGCGGCAAAATTCGCCCCTCCACCCGTGTAGGTTCCGGCAAACTGCCCGGCCAACTTCCATGTCTCCGTGCCGATGAGCCCCGAAAGCATCACACCGCCGACCATGGCCCCCAGAGCCGTGCCGGCCGCGCCGATCCCGAAGGCTCCCAACATCCCGGGCCCCGCCTTCAGGACTGACCGGAGATCTACATTCAGGAGAATCAGGGCGATCCCGAAATACACCCCGTCACCCATGAGGAAGGTGTAGGTCGGTGACTCCCCAGGCAGGATGCCGGTATTGGAGAGGAGCATTCCCAGCAGGATCCCAGTGAGGGCTGCCCCCAAGGCTCGAAAGAGGGGGACCCGCTCCTCGAGCTTGATGGAGATGAAGACCACTCCGGCCAGGGTAAGGAATACGGCGGCGGGATCACGGATCATGGGATGGACCCCCGGTCCCTCAACCCGCCCCCACCCGGGCCTGGCCTCGCTCGAGGAGGGTCTGATAGGCCAGGGGAAGGACCACCAGCGTAACCAGCGTGCTGGTCAGGAGTCCTCCAGTTACCACCGTGGCAAGGGGGCGCTGAATCTCAGCTCCCGGTCCGGTCGCCAGGAGGAGGGGCAAGATCCCGAACACGGTAGAGAATGTCGTCATCAAGACCGGCCGCAGCTTGGTGGTCACTCCGTACTCCACAGCCTTGGAGGGGGAGTCCCCGTCCGCACTTCGCCTTCGGATGGTGGAGAGAAGGACCAGCCCGTCTTCCAGTGCGATCCCGAAAATGGCGATGAACCCGATGGAGGCAGGAACGCTCATGTATTGGCCGGGGAGGAGGAGGGCTGCCAGGCCACCGGTAAACCCGAGGGGGATGTTGATGAGGATTACCCCGGCCTCCAGCGCCGACCCGAAGATGGTGAAGAGGAGGATGGACACCAGGAGGAGAGTGATGGGCGTCACGAGCAGGAAGGTTCGACGGGACCGTTCCTGAAGCTCGAACTGCCCACCCCACCTCACGGTATACCCCGCCGGGATATTTACAGCTGCCGCCACGGCGGCTTGTGCCTCGCCCACGAACCTTCCCATGTCTCGCCCCCGAACATTGGCCTGGACGGTGCTGAAGCGGCGACTGTCCTCCCGACTGATCCGTCGGGCACCCTCCGTCTCCTCAACATGGGCGACCTGGTGGAGTGGGATCCGCCCGCCGCCCGGAAGGGGAATGAGCAGGTTGTGGATCTGCTCCACATTCCCCCGGTACTCAGGCAGAAAACGAACGAAAACGTCGAATCGCCGTCTTCCTTCATACACCTGACCGACGACGACTCCACCGATGGCGGCCTCCACAGTCTCCTGGACGGTTTCCACGTCCATTCCCAAACGGGCAAGCGCCCCTCGGTCCAGTCGGATCACCAGGTTGTTTTGCCCCGTGAACCGGTCGGTCTGAATGTCCACGGCTCCCTCCACCGTGGAGAGTACGTCCTCGATCTGGTGAGCTACCCCCCGAAGGGTCTCGAAATCTTCGCCATAGATGCGGATGGCCAGTTGGGCGCGCGAGCCGGTGAGGAGCTCGTCCAGATTGTGGGCAATAGCGACCTTGTCCATCAGCTGGAGGCTGATGTCCTCGGCCTGG
>CBDUAX010000190.1:0-8217 GCA_965365235.1 uncultured bacterium | reverse complement strand
GGAAAAGGTTTCAGCGCGGTGAAAAATGTGGTTTGAGGCGGGGAGGAGAGAGGAGGGAGGGGAAGGGCCGCCACCCTCCGCCGCTGGCAGCCAACCAAAGGTCGAACGCTGCGGCCCCCCTCTGGGTAACCTCCTCGCGACCGTTCTTGGAGACGGTGTTTCCGGCACCGTCGATGATGACGAGCGTCGGGACCCACCGAATGTCGTACCGTTGGGCCAGGGCGTTGGCTTCAGCGCTCTGGGGGGATAAAGCCAACCAAACCATTCCCGACTCCGCCATATAGTCGAGCATGGCCGAATCAGTGACTCCGAAGGCAACGAGGACGACCTCGAATGATCGTCCCTCTTCTTTCAACTGGGCGTAGGCACCGGTGAGGACCGGGTTGAAGGCAGTGCAGGCCGGACACCCCGGGGAGGCGAAGTAGATACCCACCAGGGAAGTGTTGGCCAGGACCCCCACGCCCACCGAACTCCCGTCCGCCCTGAGGAGTTGGTCCCCGAACAGCTCAGGAAGTGAGGTGGGCTCCGGGCCCGTCGGTCCCTCATTCCCGCATCCGAACAGGGCGAAGCTCGCCAGGGAAGCCATGGTCGAGACCCCCAAAACGGAGGGCAAGGTTCCTTTCGTCACCCTGGATAGCCTCTTACCGTGGGTGGCTCGGCTGGACGAACACGCTCCGTCACACGGGCCTCCTACCGGATCAGATAGAGTTTCCTCGGATACCCGTCCACGAAACGGGCTCCCTCGGCCGTGAACACCGCCTGTTCCTCCAGCCCCATGGACACCTCCACTCCGCCCCACTCGGGGACGTCGGCAGCAACGGAGAACTCCATAGCATAGACGGTGTTCAGGTGAAGTGGGTGCTCGCCCGTACCTGGCACGAACTCCTGCTTCTCAGGCATCCCGATCATGGTCCCCGAACCGTGGCCGTAGGGTCCGATGGGGTGAGTGTACACTCGGGGCCTCAGTCCCTCGGCCCGGCCCCGCTCCACGATGGACTTCAGGATCTCGTTGCCGGTCCGGCCCTCCTGCATCTCCTCCAGGTGGATCTCCTGGAGCCTGTTTCCAGTTCGCAGGAGGTTCTTCAACCCCTCCGGAGGCTCCTTCTCACCGACCCTCAGCACGTAGGCGTTGTGCTGCATGTCGGTGTTGAGGCCCAGGTAGGTGATGCCCACGTCACAGTGGAGCAGGTCACCCCGCCGGATGACACTGTCGCCCGTTCCATACCTCTCGGTGTCCTCCGGAGACCGGCGGATATCGATGGAGGGATGGAACCAGGTAGTGAGTCCGAGATCGTTGATGCGCTGGCGAATCCACCACTGAACGTCCTCGGCGGTAGTGACATCCGGGGTAATCACCTGGTTCGAGAAAAACTCCGCGATGAGGTCATGCCCGATCCCGGCGAGGTGCCGGTAGAGGCTCAGCTCTCTGGGGCTTCGGGTCTCGTACCACCGCATGCAGAGCTCGTCTCCCGGGACAATCCGGTCGAGGTACTTGCTGTCTAGAGCCTGCTCCAGCAGCTCCTTGTGGAATGCGGAGAGGCCGTTGCCGTGGCTGAACTCGTCCACGTAGTCGAAGTGAGGCGCATAGTTGATGGCGATGCTCCCTGGATCATGCTCCCTGATGTAGTCTGCCAGTACCGTGAACTGGTGGTTGGCCCCCTTCGACCGGTCCGTGAAGATGTTCTCGTACATCCCCCCAGCCGATCCTGTACCGTGCCAGTTCGCTGTCAGCTTTTTGAAGCCGTCTTGGCTGTCATGAAAGACGAGGATCGAGAGGCGCCTCGCGCTCTTGATGGGCTCCGGAACCAGCGTCATGTAGACCGGGTCCTCGTCGTACTCGAAGTTGATGACCACCCACATTTCGACGCCTTCCTCCCGCATGATTGAAGGGAGGATGTTGTCCAGGCGCCACTCCAAGATCTCGTTGTACACACGAGCCCGCTCCCGCATGGGGAGCACCCGCTCGATATCGCCAGCCGCAGATATCTCCCATCCGGGCGAGGTCAAGGCTTCGCCTTTGGTTTGGGTCAGGGCCTGGCCGCTGACCGGTCCGGTTTCCCCAGCCCAGAGCGGGGATGAGAGTAGGATCAATAGCGCCTTGGAAACGTGGATGTTCACTGTGGCCTCCTTCTCTTGTCTGGAACGACCATCACCCTTTGAACCAACTCGGTTCCGCGGGCCGTCAGTTTGACCGTGTACTCCCCGGGCTCCACCTCGGTCATACTTGGGCGTCGTCGCCCTTCCCTTCCACTGGCATCTGTCGTGTCGGCAGGGGTCTGGAGATCCCAGGCGATCCGGTTGAACCCTCTCCGATCAGGACCCGTCAACTCTCGGATGACCTCTCCTGCAGGATCGAGGATGTGGATGGACACCTCCCCCGACCCGGCTCGGGGTTCCTGATCGGAAGGGGCCTCTTGACCGGAGGGGGCGTCCCGATCCGAACTTGGATCTTGCCCGGGGGAATGGGCCGGAGCAGGGTCTTCTCTCAGGTAGTACGTGATGAGCGCTCCGTACTCGGGGTTGGGCCCGGCGAATCGGGCCGCCTTGTTGGACAGGCCCCGGTTGTTCCGGTAGAACAGCTCTGCATCCCGGACCGGGAAAAGGTAGGCGTCCTCTTCCATCACCTCGTCCGTAAGACGGTCCAAAAAGACGACGTCGTCCAGGATGATGATGCCCCGACCGTAGGTGCCTAGAACCAGATCGCCTGATTTGATCTTGATGTCGTTCACCGAAACGGGTGGAAGGTTGCCGCCGGCCCGGGTCCAATTCTCACCGCCGTTCCTCGAGACCAGCAACCCGTTGTGAACCCCGGCGAAGAGCAGTTCCGGATCTTCAGGATGTTCGACTATGGCCAGAACAACCGCTTCGGCGGGCATGTCCCCTGTGATTCGGGTCCAGGAACCTCCGGCGTCCCTCGTTTTGAAGAGGTGCGGGCGGAAGTCGTCGTAATAGTGCCCGGTGAAGGAGATGTATGCCGTCTCAGGGTCGCTGGACGATGCATGGATCTTCGTGACGAACTTCACTCCGCTCCCCGAGTTGTTGTCGAATCCGAACATGTCCGTGAGGGGATCCCAGGTCGCGCCGCCGTCGGTGGTCCTGAACACGTTTCCGTCGTCGGCCCCGGTATAGATCAACCCCTGGCGAAGAGGGGATTCGTCCAAAGCGGTGATCGTGTTGTACGCCCGAAGGGACGGCTTCAGGCCCATAATCTCCCACTCGGACGGGTCTTCATTCTTTGTCAGGTCAGGGCTCACGGCCTCCCAACTCTCACCTTTGTCGGTGGTCTTGAAAAGTTTGTTCCCGCCGAAGTACATCACGTCCGGATCATGGGGGGAGATTTGGATGGGGCTGTTCCAGTTGAAGCGGTAGACCTCCGTGGTATCCTCGGGAGTCGGTTTGATTCCCTCGGAACGACCGGTGACGAGATCGACCCTTCTGAGTCCGCCGAACTGGGATTCGGAAAACACCGTGGCATCATCTCTAGGATCGATGACGGGTACGAATCCGTCCCCCCCGCCCACATTCACCACGTCTTCGTTCAGGATTCCGACTCTGGAATAGCTCCTGGACGGGATGCCCCAGGTGCCGTTGTCCTGAAGTCCACCGTACACGTGGTAGGGGTCCCGGTTGTCGATGCCGATGACATAGTACTGGGCGATGGGGATGTTGTTGAGGAAACTCCAGCTGCGGGCGCCGTCATAGGTGATTTGGAATCCTCCGTCGTTTCCCATCAACATATGGTCCGTGTTCTCAGGATTGATCCACAACGCGTGATGATCCACGTGGATTCCCTGGGCGGTCCAATCGTTCTCGAAGGTCTTCCCTCCATCGATGGACACGTCGAGTTGAGTTCCCATGGTCCAGAGTTTGTTCTCGTTCAAAGGGTCGACATAGATGTTGCCGTACCAGTACGAGGTCCGGAGGTCGTTGACCCGGGTCCAGCTCTCGCCCCGATCTTCCGAACGATACAGGCCGCCATCGCGGTCTCCGATGGATGCGTAGACCACGTTCGGACGGCTCTTCGCGATGGCGATGGCAATCTTCCCCAAGATCCCTTCGGGAAGCCCCCCTCCGAGTTTCTTCCAGCTGGTGCCGCCGTCCATGGACCGATAGATGCCGGAGTCCGGACCGCCGGTCAGGTTGCCCCAGGCGTGACGCCTCCGCTGGTAGGAAGCGGCGTACAGAACGCGACCGTTGTCCTCCATGGCCACCTCGACGACACCTGTATCCTCATTGATGTAGAGGACTTTTTCCCACGTCCGCCCTCCGTCCAGGGTTCGGTACAGGCCGCGCTCCTCGTTGGGGCCCCAGCGGTGACCCGGAGCCGCGACAAACACGATGTCGGGGTTCGTCGGATGCACGGCGATACGATGGATGAACCGTGTGTCTTGGAGGCCCATGTGCTGCCAGGTTGCTCCGCCGTCCAGAGACCTGTACACACCGTCACCCAGGGAGGCCGCCTGCTGCTCACCATTCGATTCGCCGGTACCGACCCAGATGATCTCAGGATCCGATTGGGCGATGGCCATGTCGCCGATGGAAAGGGTCGGGCCCGCTTCATCGAAAATGGGCTCCCAGGTAACGCCGTTGTTGGTAGTCTTGAAAATCCCTCCTGTGGAGCCGGCGACATAGATCACGGCCGGATTGTCTGGGACCGCCTCGACATCGGGGATCCTCCCCCCAAAAACGGCTGGCCCGACATGCCTCCAACTCATGTGCTCGAAGTAGTTCTCTATCCCCTTCTCCTGGGCATCGGCTCCCTGGGAGAGCGTCAGGAGGAGAAGGTTCATCAAGAAGATAAGGGTCCGATTTCCAACCATGATCTAGTCCCGCCGACGAGTTGGTCAGGTGATCGAGCGAATGGGCCGGATCAGCGAAGGCGGGAAGATAGGGGCCGGGTCCCTCGTTTTCCATGATCCCGAGGTCTGTTGGGACCTTCACAAGGTCTTCGATTTTTTTCCGCAACCTTTCTGGGAGTCTCGCCGTCCAACTTACTAACAAAGCTAGTGAGGTCACTCCGACTCCTTTGGGAGGGGGGCCATGCCAAGGCAAAAGTTGGGCGAGTTCGAGCACATGGTACTTCTCGGTATCCTCCGCCTGGGTGGGGAGGCCTACTCGGTCCCGGTGGTGTTGGAACTGGAAGCCCGGACAGGGCGTGAGGTGGCACAATCCGCCGTGTTTATCGCCATGAAACGGCTGGAGGCAAAGGGACTCCTGAAGTCCCGCATGGACGACGAGGCGGTGAAGGAGACCGGACGGGTCAGGCGTTACTTCAAACTCACCCCTGCGGCAGCGGCCAGGCTTCGGGAAACCCGAGCCGCCCTCGAGCGCCTCTGGGATGGCACCGAAGCCCAATTGGACCGGATCTGAGGAGGACGGGGAGATGAAAAACGCCTTTCTTCGGCGGATCGCAAACTGGGTTCTGGGTCGGGATGATGCCCGGGTCCTGTTGTGTGAGATGGAAGAACTCTACCGGCATCGCTTGGATAGGGATGGGAAGGAATCGGCGGATCGGTGGCTCCGACGCCAAAACCGAAAAGCCCTGGGGCAACTCCTGGCGGGAAGCCTCTGGCGTTGGTCCCGTACCCCTTCTTCGCCCCCGCGGAAGATGAGTGGACGGGTCTGGGTCACGGGACTCCGGGCTCACCTGAGGGGTCTGGTCCGGGCTCCCGTCTTCGTCGGATCCATCGTAGGCACGCTCGCTCTCGGGATCGGAGGGACCACGGCGGTCTTCAGCGTGGTTCACGGAGTTCTCCTCAAACCTCTCCCCTATCCGGAATCGGAGGAGCTCGTCCGGATTTCCAACTCTTCGAAGGGACACCAATGGGTCTTTTCGGTGGCCGACTACCTGGCTCTGGAGGAACAGCAGACCCATTTCGAATCCGTGGCGGCTCTGCAATGGACTCGGGCCAACTACTCCACGGACACCGGGTCGGACAGGATGTTGGTCCACTCCGCGACGCCCGGCCTCTTCCCGCTTTTGGGCGTTCGGCCAGTTCACGGCCGGAGCTTCCTGGAGGAGGAAGGGATCCCGGGTGCTGCCTCAGGGGCCGTCCTTGGATGGAACTTCTGGAACCGGGAATTCGGGGGGGACCCGAACCGCCTGGGAGAAAGTGTTCGGATTGATGGCCAGGAGATCCCCGTGGTGGGCGTTCTCCCCGCCCGGGTTGGCCCAACGCTGGAGGATGCAGACATCATCCTTCCCCTCCAGCTGGCGCCCCCTGCCAGAAAGGGCCCCTTTTCCCTGGTCGTCCTCGGTCGCCTTGGAGAGGGAGTGGATTCCGATTTAGCCGCCGCCGAGCTGTCGGCCATCAACGAGCGAATCTTCCCCATCTGGAAAGACTCCTGGCCCGATCAGGAATCCATCTGGGTCCTGAACAACCTCAAGGAGTATGTGGTTGGGGACATTGGCACCTCCTTGCTGGTCGTCCTGGGTGCGTCTGTCTTCGTCCTCCTGATGGTTTGCGCCAATGCGGCCAGTCTGCTCTTGGCCAGAATCCTGGATCGACGGCGGGAGTTGGCGGTGCGGGCCGCGCTCGGGGCTTCACGAGGAAGGCTGGTAGCCCACCTGTTCACGGAGAGCGGCTTCCTGGTGATCCTGGGGTCGTTGGGGGGGATGGGGTTGGCGACGGTTGGGATACGACTCACGACTACGCTTGGGGCTCCCTTCATTCCGCGGACTTCGGAAGTCGGGCTCACGGGCCCCGTTCTCCTTTTCTCCCTGCTCTTATGTGCAGGATGTCTGGTCCTTTTCGGGTTGTTACCGGCGCTGAAGGCTCCAGGGGCCCGGGTTGCCAGGGGGCTGCGGGAGGGAGGTGAGCGGGTCGGAGCCTCGGCCTGGACCCGGAGGGTTCGCAGTCTTCTGGTGACCACCCAGTTCGCGGTCTCGGTTCCGGTACTGATCGGAGGGGGCCTTCTTATTGCCAGTTTCCTGGCACTCACCCAGGTGGACCCGGGGTTCGACGCGGATCGTCTTTTGGCCCTCGATGTGGCCCTTCCTCAGGACAGCAACCGTACGAATGGTGAGCTGGTCCAGACCTGGGACCGTGTCCTGGAGGAGGTCAGGAATCTACCCGGTGTCGCCCAGGCCGGTGTGGGCCAGGGCCGGCCACCCGGGGACTATCCCTTCACCAACAACTTCGTCCTCGACGACCAGCCCGTGGCCGAAGGGGAAACACAGCCGTCGGTTCCTTGGATCTTCGGTTCGGAGGAATACTTCGAGGCTCTAGGAACTCGCCTCGTCGCCGGAAGGATGTTCGGACCCGTAGTGGACGATGCCCCCCTCGTCGTACTGGTGGACGAGGCCTTCGCCCGTCGGTTCTATTCCGGTCCCGAAGATGCACTGGGAAGACGGTTTGTGAGCGGAGGGTGTACGGGAGAGGATTGTACCCGAACGACCATTGTGGGAGTGATGGAGGAGATCAGGTACACCGGGCTCGAAGAATCCAACCCCGGCGTCATGTTTTTGAACTCGAGCCGCTTCCCATCCGGGAGCCCGAGTCTTGTAGTTCGAGCTGAGGAGGGGGTGGACCCAACCACACTCATTCCTCTGGTCCGGGAAACCATCTGGCGGTTGGACAGAAGCGCGGCCATCTCCCGGGTAGCCACCGGCCAGGAGCTCTTGAGCCGGAACCTCCGAGTGCCCCGCTACCTCGCCGCCCTCATGGGTTCCTTCGGTGGAATCTCCCTGCTTCTGGCGATCCTGGGAATCTACGGCGTCATGGAGTACTTCGTGCGGCAAAACCGGCGTGACATGGGCCTTCGCATCGCCCTGGGGGGAGACCCGAGGCATGTCCTGCGGTTCGTCTTGCGAAAAGGGATGGCGCTGGTAGTGGTCGGTCTGGGGGTGGGCCTCGTGCTGGCTCTGGGCCTCACCCGGTTCATGAGCAGCCTTCTGCACGGGATCGAGCCGACGAATCCGGGAGTTCTCCTGGCAGCTCTGACGACCTTGGCTTCCGTAGCGGTTCTGGCCTGTTGGGGACCAGCCCGGCGGGCCTCGAAGGTCCCGCCCCGGGAAGTGCTGGCGGAAGAATGACCCCTTGTGGGGTCCCCCTACCCATGTATTTCGGGTTGGGTAACTTTCGGTCAGAAGCCCCGGGATTCTTCCTTCCTGACAGTTGACCCCCACGCACACTCGATTCGCTATGCACTGTCCTCGACCGTCGTCTCCGGACCCCGCTCGCTTCCTCTTTTGGTCCCCGAGCTTGTGGTCGGTCC
>CBDUAX010000189.1:0-8241 GCA_965365235.1 uncultured bacterium | reverse complement strand
CGCCCTGGGTGTTCGACGAGGGAAGCGCCAGGGTCGCCCCCAGTCCCGCCAGCCACCGCTCGGTTTCCATCTCCGGAAGCCCGGATCCGGGACCCTGCCACTCCCGCCTCGCCGACGATTTCATGGCATCCAGAAGGCCGGCGACCACGGACGCCTCAGACTCATCCAGGGAGAGGGTCCTCAACTGCGCCTCTCTCCGATGCCACTCCTCCAGGGCCTGGCCAAGAAGATCCGTGTTGCGGGCGATGGCCGCTGCCGGGTTGTTCAGCTCATGAGCCAAACCGGCCGCCAGCGTCCCCAGGCCGGCCATCCGGCCACTCTCGATAATGGATGTCTCCGTGCTCCGGAGTCTCGCCATAACGATCTCCAACATGGCGAGGGCCACTCCAGGGCATCGCTCCAGCAGTTCCTTGAACTCGTGGGGTTCGAATGCAAGGAGGTCACTGTCTCTGGTCGCTCGAGCCGAGGCGGACCGGGGTCGGTTTTCCAGGATGGACATTTCGGACAAGAACCCGCCTGTCCCCTGCACATCCAGGACGGTGGTCCGCCCGCCATCTGTGCGGGTGACCTCCAGTTCCCCTCCCAGGATCACGTAGAACTTGTCCCCTGGGGTGCCCTCCTCAAGGAGAACGGTCCCGGACGGCACCGAGACCCGTGTACCCGTGGCCAACAGGCGGTCCAACTCCTCTTCCGGCAAACTCGAGAAGAGGGGCGACAGGCGGAGGGCTTGCCTGGATTCCTGGGACAGGAGTTGGGTTTCCCCCTTTTGGTGGTTGGGCTTGGAGAGCATCGGGTTCATGATTTCACCCAACGGCAAGGGCGGGTTCCTGGGGCGCGGGCCCCAGGACACGAGAGGCGAGGTGGCCGTGAATGAACTGGACGGCCATGGATCCTTCGCCGACGGCCGAAGCGATCCGCTTTACGGACCGAAAACGGATATCCCCGGCGACGAAGATCCCCGAGGTGCTGGATTCGAGGAGAAAGGGATCCCTTCTCTGATCCCACCCGGCCGGTCGTTTCCCGGACCGCATCACGTCCGGTCCCGTGAGGATATATCCGTGCTTGTCTCGTTCCACGATTCCATCGAGCCAGTCCGTCCTCGCAGTAGCTCCAATGAAGATGAAGAGGGCGAAGGCGGGCACGACCTCCTCCTCTCCGGAACTCCGGTCCGAAACCCTCAACGCTTCCAGCCGGTCCTCCCCCAAAGCTTCGGTAACCGTCACCCCGGCCCTGATCGTCACATTTGGAGTATTCTCCATCTGGGCGATCAGGTACTGGGACATCATGGGCTGCAGAGACTTTCCCCGAACCAGGATGGTGACCGACTTTGCGTACTGGGCCAGGTAGGCTGCGGCCTGTCCTGCGGAGTTTCCGCCGCCCACGATGACCACATCCTCTCCACGAACAGCCACGGCTTCGGTGAGGGCGGCTCCGTAGTACACACCCGATCCGGCCAGCCGGTCTGTCCCCGGAACGTCCAGCGTACCGTAGGAAATCCCGGCTGCGATCAGAACGGCCTGGGAGTTGATCTCGGACCCGTCGGCGAGTTCGACGACCCTGTAACTCCCTTCGGCTCTCAGTCCAGTGGCCCGGACAGGGGAGAGGATTTCGGCTCCAAACCTCTTTGCCTGGGCCACGGCTCGTCGCGCCAGGTCACTTCCGCTGAGGCCGACGGGGAACCCGAGATAGTTCTCGATCTTGGAGCTCATGCCCGCCCTTCCGCCCGGCGCTTCGCCCTCGATGATGAGGGTGGAGAGGCCTTCAGAGGCTGCATAGACTCCCGCAGCCAACCCGGCCGGCCCAGTCCCGACCACGACCAGGTCGTACGATCGGGCTTTGGGCTCGACGCTGAGACCGATTCGCAGTGCCACCTCATCGGTGGTGGGCCTCGAAACCGTGGTTCCATCGGGGAATAGGACCAGAGGGAGCTCGGATGGAACTACGCCGGAGAGATCCACGATGCGGGCGCCCTCTTCCTCTTCCTCCGCATCCAGCCACCGGAAGGGGATCTGGTTCCGCGTGAGAAAATCTCTAAGGCTGTGTCCCTCCCGGGACCACCGTACCCCCACGACCCGGATCCCCTCGAACGGAGGCTCGAACTCCGCGCGCCAATCGTCGAGGAGATCATCGAGAATGGGGTAAAGACGTTCCTCCGGGGGATCCCATGGTTTCATGAGATAGTGGTCCAGGCGAACCTCGTTGATGGCCCTGATCGCTGCGTCCGTATCGGCATAGGCAGTCAGAAGGACCCTTTTCGCCTCAGGAAAGAGTTCCAGAGCCTCCTTCAAAAACTCCACCCCCGTCATCTCGGGCATCCGCTGGTCCACCACCAGAAGAGCCACTGGCTGGGCCCTCACGGAGAGTTCCTTGAGGGTTTCCAAACCCATTGTGCCCGACTTGGCGCCCAGAACCTGGTACTGCCTCCCATACTTTTTTCGGAGGTCTCTCAGCACCGCGCTCAGGACGGAGGGATGGTCGTCAAGGGCCAGGATCGTTGGCCTCGCGTCCATCTACGCCACCTCCTCCCTCACCCCTCCCATGGAATTCCCCGGCTGATGCGGCAGGCGGAGGCGGTCCAGGAGGGCCTGGAATTCGGGTTGGTCCCGAAGCGGTTCGAAGATGGGCTCCGAAGCCAGATAGGCCACCTGGGGGGATCTCTCCCTTTCAGCGGCCTCAAGCGCCCGCATGGTGTCGGCCTTCCGCCCCAGTCCGTGAAGAGGGACCGCTAGGTAGTATGGGGACACATATCGGGTGCTGGCCCAGTCTTGAAGTCGATTCAGGAGGTTCTCAGCGTCTTCTTCCTGCCCCTCCCGAGCCCGAGCATAGGAGAGAAGGGAAAGGACCGAAACGTTCTCCTCCTCCCGGTAGAGGGCGTTGCCGAGAACCGCGGCAGCTTCGGAGGCCCGGTCGGCCTGAACCAGGGAGAGGGCCAGGACGACCTCGGCGGAGGAGAAGCCTGGATATCGGTCGACGGCCTCCTCGGCGACGCGGATGGACCGGGTGAAGTCCCCCTGGTAGTACTCCAACCATGCGCAGGAAGCGGCTACCGAGGGGGAGTGGGGATCCAGAGTTTCGGCAGTGGTCAGTTCCACTCGCCCCTCCCCGAACCTCCTCATCCACGACAGAAAAAGGCCGTACCTCTGCCGGGCCAACGCATACCCGGGATGGGCTTCTATCGCGGCTTGAAACTCCACCTCGGCCGAAGCCCAATCCAGGTCCATTTGCCTGACCAGGGCTGCAGAGGTGAGGGCTTCCGCCAGGTTGGGGCCCATGTGTAGAGCCCGGCCCGAAGCAAGGCGAGCCTGAGTGAGTCCTTCCCCAGGAGAGAGGACGCCGTATTCCATGAGGATGGCGTAGCAGTCGGCGAGTGCGGCGCAGGCCAGGGCGAACGTCCCCTCCAGGGTGACGGCCTGTTCCAGGTAGCGGATGGCATTTCGAATGGACTCGGGGGTCCGCCGATTCCACTCGGAACGGGCCTGGAGATAGAGGGAGAACGCCTCCCCTCCTACGGGAATATTGGAAGTCGTGTTCATCTTCGTCTCCGGTTTTTTGTTTCTCCTTCTGTTCCCTATAAATGCGAGAAACGAGAGCCGGACCGGACAGGTTAGGAAGGAGTTTTGGCCCCTCTCTTCGGGCTTGGGGATCTGAAGGGAGAAGGGTCCGAGAAGGGAAAGACTTGAATTCACAGGGTAGGAGTGGGAAGATTTATCGGGCTGGATCTCCCTCGAGTGAGTGTCTCGGCTGCCTCACGGGGTCCTCTCACCTACCAAAGCGAAAGAAAGAATGGAAGACCGGCGGACATCGCCGGGGGATGTGACGTTGCTCCTCCAGAAAGCGCGGAGGGGGGATGACGCAGCCCTCGACCGAGTGCTTCCTCTCATCTATGAGGAGCTGCGGAGACTCGCCGGGAGGAAGATTCGAGCCGAGGCCTGGGGACACACCCTTCACGCCACAGAATTGGTCCACGAGGCGTACCTCAAGCTGTCGTCGGACGGGCGCATGCAGGCGGAGAACCGTCCCCATCTTCTGGCCATGGCCTCTCGGGCCATGAGGCAACTTCTGGTGGACCACGCTCGAAGCAGAAAAGCCCAGAAGAGGGGTGGGGAGTGGAAGAGGACTACGCTCACCGATGGGTCGGTGGTGAGGGAGACATCACCAGAGGAACTCCTGGCCCTGGAAGATGCCCTTCAAGAATTGGATGAGCGGCAACGGCAGGTGGTGGAGTGCCGGTTCTTCGGGGGGATGGAGGAGACGGAGATCGCCCAGGCTCTCGAGGTATCTGAAAGGACCGTGCGCAGAGACTGGGTGAAGGCACGAGCCTGGCTTTATTCCCGCCTCTATCCGGAGGAGCCGCAGCAAGGGCCGTGATGGACAACCCGGACCGTCGACTGATTGAAGAGATCTTCGAGAGAATCCTCGAGCGCCCCCCCAATGAATGGGACCTGGCGGTGGTGGAATTGTGCGGAGGAGAGGAGCCGCTGGAGAGGGAGGTCGGAAGGTTGGTCGCAGCCCACCGGCGGTCGGAAGGTCTCTTGGAACGGCCGTTCACGGTGAGGCCGGGTTCCACCCGAGGGTCTGTGGATTCCCTCATCAACGAGCGAGTCGGAAGCTACCTCATTCTCCAGGAAATCGGGAAGGGGGGGATGGGCAGGGTCTATCTGGCAGATCGTGCCGACGGGCATTTCAAGCGCCGGGTAGCCGTGAAGGTGATTCACGATACCGATCCCGATCTGCAAGCCCGGGTTGTAGCGGAGCGACAGATCCTCGCGTCCCTCGAGCACCCCAACATCGGCCGTCTCCTCGACGGAGGGGTCACCTCAGACGGCCGACCCTTCCTGGCCATGGAGTATGTGAATGGCCTCCCCATCGATCTCTACTGTGATCGGATGCGCCTGAGCATCAGGGAGCGTCTGAGGCTGTTTCTCACGGTACTGGATGCCGTAGAACACGCCCACAGGAATCTGGTGGTTCACAGGGATCTGAAGCCCTCCAACATTCTCGTCACCCCTTCCGGTGAGGTGAAGCTCCTGGATTTCGGAATTGCCAAGATCCTGAACCCCGGCTTGGGGGGGGTGTCCAGTCCCCTCACCTTGGCCGGAGACCGGGCTCTGACCCCCGAATACGCCAGCCCGGAGCAAGTGAGGGGGGAGGCCATCACTACCTCCGCCGACATCTACAGCCTCGGGATCGTTCTCTTTCGGATCCTGACCGGTCGGGGCCCGTACGACTCATCCCAGGGCTCTCTGCCGGAGCTTGTGAAGGCCGTTTGTGAAGACGACCCACCCCTTCCCAGCCAGATCGTGTCCCTCTCTCGGAGACAGGACGGTCAGGGCGGCCTGGGAGAAGAAGTCCGGGATTCGGCCATCGCTGACCCGGTGGAGTTGGCCAGGGCTCGACACACCACATCGGGCCGGCTCGGGGCTCAGCTGAAAGGGGATATCGACGCAATTGTCATGAAGTGCCTTCGGAAGGAGCCAGTCCGCCGCTACAAGTCGGTTGAGGTCCTTTCCAAGGACATTCAGAACTTCCTGGCGGCGCTTCCGGTGGAGGCCTCACGGGGAAAGCGGTGGTACCGGCTGCGGAAGTTCGTGCGGCGCCACCAGGGAGGAGCCGTGGCCGCAGCCCTCGTCACCCTTTCTCTGGTGGGTGGGGCCGGGGTCGCAGCCTGGCAGGCCAGGGAGGCATCGCAGGAGCGGGACAGGGCAACGGCGGCACTCAGGGAATCGGAGGAGGGGACGGATTTTCTTCTAGGGCTCTTCCAATCCAGCGATCCGACTGAGAGCCCTGGGGATGAGGTTACGGCCTTGGACCTTCTTGCCAGAGGCGCTTCCCGTGCCGGCGAGCTTCAGGAAGAGCCCCTGGTACAGGCTCGTATGCTCCAGGTCATGGCTGAGGCGAATCTGAACCTGGGTCGGTATCAGGAGGGGGAGGAGTTAGCCAGGCAGGGCCTCGAGCTGCTCGTGGATGAGCTTGGCCGGGAGCACGAAGAGGTCGCCGAGGGCATGGTGGGGTTTGCTATGGCGTTGACCCGCGGAGGTCGATACGACTCCGCTTGGGCTGTCCTGGAGGAAGCCCGAGAGATCCAGGAGCGCCTCCTCGGCCCAGATGCCTTGGAGTTGAGTACCACTCTGGAGATTCAGGCTGGGGTCGACGTGTACTTGGGGGAGGTGGTGGAGGCCGAACGCCGGGCGAGAGCCTCCCTGGCCATCCGGGAACGAACGCTGGGGACAGACGCCCCGGCAACGCTGGACATCCTCCGTTCGGTTTCCGGCATCCTTCGATTTCAGGGGAGGTACCAGGAGGCTGAGACTGGGTTCCGGGAAGTCCTGAGGCGTCGCAGAAAGCTGGTGAACCCGGATCCGCTGACCCTGTCCACAGATCTTCTCCAGGTCGGGAGCATGGTCATGGCCCGGGGGGGGGACCTGGAGGAAGCCGAGCGACTCTCTCGGGAAGCCCTGGCCCTTCAAGAACCAGGGACCGGAGTGGTTACCACCAACCGAGTGTGGGCCCTGACGAGTCTCTCGAAGGTGCTGCTCGCCAAGGGGGACCTGGCCGGTGCAGAGGAGCTTCTCGACCAGTCCTTGGAGGAACGGAGGAGGACCTTCGGCGATCTCCACCCACTGGTAGCCGAGTCCCTCGGGGAGTTGGGGTCCTTCTACGCCGAGGTTGGCCGATTGGCTGAGGCCGAGGCCGCCACCCGTCGGGCCCTGGAAATCACCCTGGAGACCGCGGGGCCCCAGCACACCCGCTACGCAGGGTCCCTCACCTGGTTGGCAGGGGTCCTCTTCCGCAAGGCCGAGTTCGAAGAGGCGGACTCGCTCACCACTCAGGCCCTGGAGATACGGGGCCGGGCCCTGGGGACCCGGACCGCTGTGTACGCAGAAACGCTGGCGATACTGGCCGAGATCCGGACGGCCAGGGGCATGTATGAGAGCGCTGATTCCCTCCTCGGCCTGGCCCTGAAGGCCCTCCCTGATCATGTAGAGGGAGCTACGGTTCCCCGTCGGATTCACGGCGCTCTGGCGGATCTGTACGAGGCCACCGGACGCGACGAAGAATCCGCCCGGCATAGGGCCCTTGCCGCCTCCGGATCCTGATTTCCCCGGTCAACTCGGTCCACCTCCGCCTTTTGTCCGGTTGGCGGACCATCCTCCGCATCTCCAAATGGACGAGCCGATGGTCCCCGAAACACGGGGCCGTCTGGTGCAGGCTGACTTCTGGAGGGGTGGACGATGAGGAATCCCAGAGCCCTGGCCGACGAGCTGGAGAAGAACCCGGTCCCCCCCAAGGGCGGGGGGGAACGGTTCGCCGGGTATGGAGTTCTGGGTCTTCCCTTCAGCTCCGGGCACATCCTCGCCTTCCGGAGGATGCCGGCCAGCTCCATCGGACCCGGATATACCACGCTCTGGCATCGTTCACCGATGGGAAGCTGGACCTTCTTCACGGACGCAGACCCGGTCCTCTCCTGCCCCCGGTATTTTGGGAAAGGCGTGGACGAGGTGATCGTGTGTGATATCGAGCTGGGTTGGGACGGTCCGTACGACCTTTCATTGAGGGTGCCTGGGTCCGGCATTCAATGGGGGATCCGCCTTTCATCCGATTTCAGGACCCGGGCATTGAGCACGTTCGGGTGGCTGGCGCCTCGATGGATCTGGAGAAACCGACGGGTGATGGCTCCATTGGGCCCCCTGGCTGGGCGGTTCCTGGATCTCGGGCGTCTTTCCCTCGTCGGTTCGGTCCCTAACGGTCAGACCTTCCGAGCTGCCCCCAGGCTCCTCTGGAGAGTGGAGGCCAGTGCGGCACTGGTGGCTCGGGAGGATCTGGGCCCGATCAAGGCCCACCGGGAACAGGCGAAGCTGGGCGACCTCTGGATTCCCAACGGAGGAGTGTTTGGGCTCGGTGAGGCTCGGTTCTCGCCGTTGGACCCATCCGGGCCCTCCTCTTCGGTCAAGAGAGGTGGTGGGGGTGGGGATGGGGATGCGCCGGCTCCCCCGGTGGAGGAAACTGGGCGCGAGGGGTTTCCCGGCGTGCTGCGCCGCACGGGCTGAGAGGTTCGGCTCCCAGTTGGCGGTCGAACGAAGGGTCCCGGCGGGGGGCAAAACCCCACGCTGGGACCCGCTCACATCAGCTGGATGGGGCCGGATGAATGTTCTGATTCACTCGGAACAGGTTGCCTGGATCGTAGCGACCTTTGACCTCCCTCAACCGCTGCAGGTTGGGCCCGTAGGCTCCGGTGGTTCG
>CBDUAX010000188.1:0-8292 GCA_965365235.1 uncultured bacterium | reverse complement strand
AGGGAGCTTCAGTTGGTCGACCGGCTGCAGGAGCTCTTCCCCGAGGTCGAGATTCGGGATTGTTTCTTGACGATCCAGAGACTGCGGAAGGTGAAATCACCCGCCGAAGTGGATCTGACACGGGAGGCAGCCCAGATCGGCGTCAGGGCCCACTTGGAGTTCATGCGCTCGACTGAGGTGGGGATGCCGGAAAGGGCCCTGGCTGCCCTGTTCGAGTTCGTCACGCGGCGGGAAGGGGCCCAGGGCTTGGCCTATGAGACCATCATCATGTCGGGAGAGCACCACCCCTGGGGCCACTACCACCGGTGGGACCGGACGCTGGAGGACGGCGACTTCTTGATCCTGGACGCCGGCCCCGACTACGCCTACTACAACGCCGACATCTCCACCTCTTTCCCCGCCAACGGCCGCTTCACTCCTGACCAACGTGCGCTGTACGAGTTGGGGCTGGGGATCCGGCAGGTTTGCCTGGACAACTACCGGCCCGGGACCACCTTCAGCGCCGTGGGAGAGCAGGTCCGGGTCTGGTTGACGGAGAACGGATACGATGCCACGGAGGACCGCTTCCGGGGCCTGATCCGGTGGGGGTGCTACAACCACCCCATCGGGTTGGCCACCCACGACGTCATGGCTTCCATGACCGGTCCCGATGAGCCTCTGGAGCCCGGGTTCGTTTTTGCCTGTGACATCAACATGCCGGAGAGCGAGACGATGGGAATCCGCATCGAGGACACCGTGGTCATCACGGAGGATGGCTACGAAAACCTCTCGACGGGATTGCCCCGGACGGTAGAGGAGATCGAGGCCTTCATGAGGGAAGATGGCTTGCTCCAGAAGGTGGGGAGGTGAGGGATGAGACGGTCGCAACGGCCTGAGTTGGTTGCTCGGTGCAGGCAGGCCACCCAGGCCCGCCTCTCGATGGGTGACCTGAGATTCTTCGCTGCCCATGTCGAGGCGTGGGCCCGAGCGACCTGGTTCCCGGCTTTCTTTTCCCTACTCCTCACGGTCCTTATTTTCGCGTCGATCCCTGCCCAGCAGGTGGATGTCTGGAGTCGACCAATCCAGACCGAGCGGACCCGAACCGCTGACTTCCTCCACTACCGGGTGAGCCTGACCTTCGATCTGGACCGGAAGCTTTTCTGGGGCGAGAACCGGATCACCCTCACCCCGTTTGCGGATCGGGTCGATCGTATCGAGGTGGACGCCGAAGAGATCGTTGTGGAGTCGGCCCGAGGGCCGAGTGGAGAAGATCTCCTCCTCCAGCGTTCCGATACCAGCGTTCTTATCTCCCTTCCCGGCCCGCTGGCATATGGCGACACGGTGGACATCATCCTGGCCTACCGGGGGGAGAACCCCACCGGGGGCTTTTTTTTCGATGACGCCACCGACGACCATCCCCAGATGGTCAGCACGGACTCCTGGCCCAACGAGGCGCACCACTGGATTCCGCTCTTCGACTACCCCAACGACAAGGTCACCCACGAGCTGATCATCACGGTGCCCCAGGGAAACAAGGTCCTCTCCAACGGGCGGTTGGTGGCGGTCACGGAGGACCCGGCCGGAGGAAACACCACCTGGCACTGGTCCCAGGATCGTCCCCACTCCACCTACCTGATGATGCTGGCCATCGGCCCCTTCGCCGTCATCGAGGACTCGCTGGGTGAGCTACCGGTGAACTATTGGGTCTATCCCTGGGCCGAAGAGGACGCCCGCTGGATCTTCGAGAAAACCCCCCGGATGATCGAGTTCTACAGTGAGCTCTTCGACTACCCCTACCCCTGGGCCAAGTACGATCAGGTTACCACGCCCAACGTGGGAGGTGGGGCCGAGGCCACCTCGGCCACGATCCTGGGAGACGGGGTTATCCACGACCGGCGGGCGGAGCAGGACTTTTCCTGGGAACGCATTATCGCCCATGAGATCGCCCACCAGTGGTGGGGGGACCTCATCACACTCCGGGAGTGGTCCCATACCTGGCTGAACGAGAGCTTCGGCACCTACTCCGACTACCTGTGGACACGGGCCGAGGATGGGGAAGATGAGGGGGCGTGGGCTCTCCTGGGGAAGAAGAACCAGTACCTCCGTGAAGCCCGGAACCGGTATATCCGGCCCATCGTCTTCCAACGGTACGACCGGCCCCACGACAACTTCGACTCCCACACCTACCCCAAGGGCGCCTGCATCCTGCACCAGCTCCGCTACCTCCTGGGGGATGAGCCCTTCTTTCGGACCCTGGCCACCTTCCTCGACACGTATGCCTTCCAGCCGGTGGACACCCACGACTTCGCCAAGACGGTGAAAGACGTCACGGGCCGGAACATGGACTGGTTCTTCGAGCAATACCTCTTCAAGCCGGGGCATCCTGTTTTCGAGGTCAGTTCGGAGTGGAGGGCAGGTTCCGAGGGGATGGCTGATCCGGAAGGGACGGCAGGGCCCGGCGAGATCGTTCTTGATGTGACCCAGGTCCAGAGCCAGGAGCACGGGGTGCCCATCTACCGGACCCCGGTCCGCATCGGGATCGTCACGCCTTCCGGGAAGCACGTGGAGGAAGTCTGGATCGACGAAGAAGAGGAGACGTTCACCTTCCCAAGCCCGGAGGAGCCCCTCCTGGTTCGCTTCGACGAGGGCAACTGGCTCCTGAAGGAGTGGAGCTACAAGAAGGGTGTGGAGCAGCTTCTCTACCAGGCCCAACACGACGACGTTATCGGCCGGGAGTGGGCGGTGCGGGAGTTGGGTGACTATGAACCAGAGCCACGTGTGGTGGAGGTTTTGGCGGAGCTTGCGTCCGAAGACTCCTTTTGGGCCGTCCGAATCGCGGCGTTGGAAACTCTAGGCGGGCCCCAAATCCTCGATCTCCTCAAGGAGGCTGCCCTGGACCCGGACTCCCGAGTCCGACGCACCGCCATCCGGCTTCTGGGTGACCTGAGTGACCCGTCCCTCAACCCCTTCTTCCAGGAGCGCTTCCAGCAGGACGAATCCTACCTGGTACAGGCCGAAACGCTGAGGGCTATCGGGCGGAGTGGGGACCCAAGCCAGCTCCCCTTCCTCAGGGAAGCCCTGGGCGTCCCATCCCACCAGGATGTGATCCGGGAGGCCGCGGAGTGGGCCATCCAGGAACTCTCAACGCGGCCGGAAGCGGGGCGCTGACATGTCCTTTGGAGTCAACATCGGTGAGGAAGCAGGAGAGGCCGGTCCGAAGCGAAGCATCGTCAAGGCCATCACGACGGAGACGTTCGTCGCGTTGATCCTGATGCTGGTCGTCTTCTTTGTGTTCACCTGGAAGATGGGTTTGGCCTTCACCTTCAAGACGGCCATGGGGACGGCTCACGACCTGATCCTGAACACGGTCCTCTTCCTCATGGGGGTCATCGTTCTGGCCGGAGCTTTCACCGCGCTGATCTCCGAGTTCGGCGTGGTGGCCGTGGCCCACCGCCTCCTCTCCCCTTTCATGAAGCCTCTGTTTGGGCTGCCGGGGGCGGCATCCATCGGCGCCGTGGCCACCTACCTGTCGGATAACCCGGCCATCATGCCCCTGGGTGTGGACAAGGGGTTCCTGAAGTACTTCAGGAGGTGGCAGGTCACCACGCTGGTGAACCTGGGGGCGGTCTTTGGGATGGGCGTCATCGTGACCACCTTCATGCTGGCCCAGTCGTCCCAGGGCCAGGGGCTCGGGCGAGCCGTCCTCCTGGGCAACATCGGAGCCATCCTGGGCGGCATCGTCAGTGTGCGGTTGATGGGGGTGTTCGGGAAGCGGAAGTACGGCGGATCGGCCCAGGTCCTCACCGAGGGTGAGGAGGGGTACGACCTCCTGCGCTTTCGGGAGGTCCGGGAGGGGACGGTGCCTGAGCGGGCGCTACAAGCCCTCCTGGACGGTGGGACCCACGGGGTGAAAACGGGCCTCGACATCATGCCCGGGATCATCATCGTGTGCACCGCCGTCATGATGCTTGCCTTCGGGCCGGGTGAGGGGGGCTACACCGGTGAGGCCTACCAGGGGATCGCATTCTTCCCCTGGGTGGGTGAGAAACTCTCCTTCCTCATCGAGCCCCTGTTCGGGTTCACGAATCCCGAGGCCATCGCCTTTCCGGTTACGGCGCTGGGTTCGGTGGGGGCCGCCATCGCCATGGTCCCCCAGTTCCTGGAAGCGGGGATCATCGATGCAAAGGGTATCTGTGTATTCACCTCCATGGGGATCTGTTTCGCCGGCTTCTTGAGCGTCCACGTGGGGATGATGGATGGGTTGAAAGAGAGGGACCTCACGAGTGCGGCCATCGGGACGCACTTCGTGGGTGGCCTCTGCGCCGGCGTGTTCGGGCACGTGTTGTTTTTGATGTTCGGGTGAGTGCGAGCTCCTGGGAGCTCAGCGCAGAAGCTCCAGGGCAAACTCCAACTGCCGATCCACCCCCTCCGCCACATCCTGTTGGGTCTGGACCACCCGGATGTCGGGCGGAACGCCCACAATCTCCCATGGAATACCATCGTATCGACAGATACACCCCGTGGGGATGTGGATCATCTTCCCGCTGGGCAGGTGCCGATCTCCTCGAAATTCTCCTCGATCGTTGCAGCCCGCGCCGGCGGTGGTGTCTCCTACGACGGTCACATTCGGCAGCTGTTTCAAAACCTCCGGGAAGAGCTCTCCTGAGCTGAGTGAGGCCCCATTGATCAGAACCACAACCGGATTGGTGTAGAGTCGCCCTGACCCATTGGGCTGAATGGCCTCCCAGGCCTCGAACCGCACCCCGTCGGCATAGAAGGCCATGGGCCAAGCCATCTCCGAGTCGATGAACTCCCCCACCACCGCGCCCACCTTGTCGTGGTCCCCTCCGGTGTTGTTCCGCACATCGATGATGAGGCCGTCGGTCCCCCCGACGAAGCCCATCACCGAGGGGAAGTCGTCCATCATGTTGTTCAGGTTGAAGTGGGTGATGTGGATGTAACCGATATTCCCGCCCAGGATTCCGTACTCGACTCCTTGTCTTCCGGCGATGAGCAACGCGTCGTCGAAGTAGCTCCTCACCAGTTGAGGGCTGAAGGTGTTTCGGGCCGCCAGGAGGCGCGGAGAAATGAAGGGAAAGAACCGGGCTCCGCCCTTCGTCTTGTGGTAGAGGTGAGGATCCCGGAGGACGGACAACATGTCCTGCAGCAGCTGGAGGATCTCATCTCCCTCTGCTTCTTCGGCCCGGGGGCGGTACTCGTTGTAGATCCGATCCCAATCGACCTCTTTGATGTCGAAGGCGGGGTACACCGAGTCCACCCAGGCCCATGCCACCTCGAAGTCGGCCAGGTTCTGATTGGATGAAGAGTCCGATACAATCAGGTCGCCGCACCCTGCCAGCACTGGGACCAGGAGGACGAGGGTCAAAACCCCACACCTCTTCAGCTTCATGGCCTCCCCCGTTTCTCAACCAGCCGCATATCCACTTTCCCGTTCTCCCCCTTCAGAAACCCACCGTGAACCCGGCCACCAGGTTGTCGCCGGCCGACAACAATGGATCCCAGGGGCCGATCCGAAGAACCCGGAGCTCGTACCCGAAGTCCAACGAAAGGCGGTTGGTCACACCGTACTGAGCACCGAGACGGAAGGTCGCGTTGGTGCCGGAGGGAAAGGTCAGGAAGCGAAGGGGCGAATCGGTCTCGACGTCCTCATCCAGGTCGATCATCCGCAGACCCAGGGAAAGGAGGGTGGACCTGAACGAAGCGGCCAGGCGGAGTCGGTCTGTCATGGGGAGGGCGAGTGTCGAGTTGATCCCCAACGGAAGGAGGAAGGCGAATGAGTAGGGAATCTCCAGCTCGCTGAAGGCGATATGCAGCTCGCTGAAGTGCAGGAAGAACCCCGTGGAGGGCCCGAGAAAGAGGTGGGCATCTCTGGAGAAGAGCGAGACGGTGGTGACCCGGTAGAGAAAATCCAGGTCCAGGGAGAACGAGGTGACGCCTGCGGAAAGGTTGTGGTTTCGGATTTCCGACGAGGTCCTGTGATCGATCCCAAGGCGGTAACCGCCGCCCGGGTGAAATCGACCCCAGCTTGCGGCGAAGGAAGGGAGGGTGCCGGTGTACTTCTGAGCTGAGAAGTACTCATCCCGAACGGAGTATCGCCCCAGGCCGCCCTGGATGGTGAGGCCGGTTTGGAGTGGGCCAGTGGGTCCCGGTTCCGTCTGAGCAGGTAGGCCGGCAGGGAAGGTGAGGACGGTCAGGGCCAACAAAGTCAGGACACGAAAAAACATCTTGGGGTACCTCCTGTTATCTGATCTTCGAGTCCCAGTACAGCCCGCATCGCACAACTGGATTGGCGCTTTCCCTTCACCGCCCGCATCGCACAACTGGATTGGCGCTTTCCTGATTCCGCCCGCCTCACCACAACCGGACCGGCGCCCTCTCTACTCCGCCCGCATCACCACCACCGGATTCGCCCTTGCGGCGTGTCGGGCCGGGAAGTAGCTCGCCAGCTGACCGATGCCCAGAAGCACCACCGGAACAACAGAGAAAACAAAGGGATCGATGGGGCCTACTCCGTACAGAAGTCCTGACAGGACTCGTGTGGCAGCGAGTGCGAGAAGGAACCCCAGCACCACCCCCAAAAGGGTGGTCTTCAGCCCTTTGCCCAGGACCATCCTCACGACCTTCTGCTCCGAAGCCCCCAACGCGAGCCGCACGCCGAACTCACGGGTTCTCTGAGTCACGCCGTACCACATCACCCCATACAGCCCAACCATGGCCAACACCAATGCCAGCAATCCAAAGGCCCCCACCAGGACTGCAGGCATCTTGGCGTTGCCCACCGAATACTCCAGGTACTGCTGGCCCGTCATAGCCGTTGGGGGTGGAAGGTGTGGGGCGACATCGCGAATCGCTGACGTGAGTTGGAGGGCCAGGGCCGAAACATTCCCTTGGGTCCTCACCACCAGATTCATGCGTTCGACGTACTCGCTCTGCGTGAGAGGCAGGACGAGGTAGGATTCCTGCGCTTCCCGAAGGGATGCGTACTTTCCGTCCTCGACGATGCCGATGACGGTGTACGTAGTGCCCAGGTCCGCCTGAACCGATCGGCCGATGGGGTCCTGGCCGGGCCAGAACCTCCGGGCCATCGTCTCGTTCACCAGAGCCACCGGCTCCGACGTTTCGGTATCCCTCTCGTCGATGGCCCGCCCCCGTATCACACGGACCCCCATGGTTTCGAAGTAGGCCGGGGAGACCATGTTGCGCTTCACGAGCATCAGCTCGTCCGGAGCCGCTTCGTACCCGTCGATGTAGACGTCATGATGTCCGTGGGTCATCCCCAAAGGGGTAAACGCGGTGAGAGCAGCGCTTTCGACTCCGGGCATCGACTGGACGCTTCGAAGCAGGCGCTGGTGGAGGTCTCGGCCTTCCTCCTCGGTATACTGACCGTACCCCAGGTTCATGGGCACAATCACACCGTTGGGAAGGGAGAACCCGGGATCGATTTCGAGGGTGTTGTTCAGGCTCTTCAGAAAGAGACCTGCCCCGGCGAGGAGCACCAGCGAGAGAGCTACCTGGCCCACCACCAGGGCACTCTGAATGCGACTACTGGCCCGGGCCTGGCTGGACGAATACCCGTGATCTTTCAGGGCATCGGATTGTCCCGGCCGCAGAACTTGCAGCGCCGGGGAAAGCCCGAAGACCACGCTCGTCAGCAATGAAAGAAGGAGGGTGAATGCGAGAACCCGGACGTCCAGTGTGACGAGGATCCGAAGCGGTACCTCCATCTGAGCCTGGATCGTTTGTAGCGCATCCATGGCCAACACCGCCAACACCAACCCCACACCACCGGCCAGGACCGCCAGGAGAAGACTCTCCACCAGGAGTTGTCGGAGAATCTGTCCTCGAGATGCACCCAGGGAGAACCGGAGAGCGATCTCGCTTCGCCGGGCCGTAGCTTTGGCCAGCTGGAGGTTCGCGACATTGAAACAGGCCACGAGCAAGACGACACCGACGACGGCCAGGAGAACCCCGAGCATCTTGCTGGCGCCATCCGTTGTTTCCGGAGACAAGAGGCGACTGGCGTCGAGTTCGCTCAGGACGATCCCCTTGTTTCGATTGGTCCCCGGGTATTCCGTGGCCAGGTTCGACGCCAGCAGGTCCATGGCGACCTGTGCGTCGGCCATCTCCAACCCACTCTTCAGGCGCCCCACGAGCTGCAACCAGGGATCGATTCGACTCTGGATGTTGGGTGAGAAGGGGAGGGCCTGGTCGGCCATGGCCAGGGGCGCCCACAGGGCAGGTTCGATGACGGGTACCAGGCCAGCAAACCCAGGCGGGGCGACTCCGACCACG
>CBDUAX010000187.1:0-8313 GCA_965365235.1 uncultured bacterium | reverse complement strand
TGTAATGCCACATTTTCTGACTGCTCTTTTAACTGCTTTTGGCAAAACCGTTTCTACGTGTGCGTTGCGGCTGACCAAGCATTCGAAGATCCCGGGCCCATCCTCGAGGAGGTGGCCCAGGGAGTATCGGGACACCTTCCCTCTGGGGGGGAACCCCCTCCCCTTGTTGGAGCCCTTCCCCCGGCCGGTTTGGTTCCCTTTAGCGATCGCTATTTCCATCTGCACCAGACCCTGAACTACAACTATTACCTGGTGCGGGAGAACGTGTTGAACCTTTCTTCTGATACCGACGCCGTCCTGGCCCGGTACGCACCGGGATCCACCTACCTGGTCCTGATCCGGTACTCGAGCGAGGCCGAAGCTGCCACCGCTCTGACCTCCTTCCGGGAAGCGGTGTTTGGGGCGGGGGACGTGGAAGCGGCGGAGAGGGAGGATGGAACGTTCTTCTCCTCCGGCCAGGAGGGACCCCATCTGGCTCTCGTGCTTGACGGAGCCACGGGATCCGCGGCCGATGGCCTACGGTCCGCCGCACTGGACCGGCTGGCACAGCTCCGGAACTAGCACCTGCCCTTCAGCTGTCCGGGGCCACGCACTCTGCATCCGAGGACTTGAGCCATGAAAAAGCACCAGGATGATCTGACCCGACGGACCTTCCTGAAGGGGGTGGGCGCAGCAGTGGTTGGGGGGGCCGTTGGGGCCCCATCTCTCCGGGGTGAGACGCATAAGACCCAGTCGACTTCCCGTGTCGTCTTGATCCGCGATGAGGCCGTTGTGGAGGGGGACGGGACCATCAATGGGGATGTGGTCCAGGCCATGATGGACCGGGCCATGACCTCCCTTTTCGGCCTGGATTCGGCCGACGACTGCTGGAAAATGATCATCGATCCCGACGATATCGTCGGGATCAAAACCAACATCTGGCGCTATCTTCCCACGCCTCCAGAGGTGGAGGCTGCGTTGCGACGGGGTGCGTTGGTGGCAGGCGTACCGGAAGAGAACATCGGGATGGGAGACCAGAACGTGCTCCGCCTGGACATCTTCCGACGGACCACGGCGCTGCTCAACGCCCGTCCCATGCGGACGCATGCCTGGTCGGGGGTGGGAAGCCTCATCAAGAACTACATCATGTTCGACAACCCGCCGGACTACCACGACGACGCCTGTGCCGACCTGGCCACCCTGTGGCAGTTACCCATCGTGAAGGACAAAACGCGTTTGAACGTCCTGGTGATGCTCACCCCCCAGTTCCACAACATCGGGCCACACCACTTCGATCCCATGTATGTGTGGCCCTTTAAGGGTCTCCTTGTGAGCACCGATCCGGTGGCAGCCGACGCTGTCGGACTTCGGATCATTCAGGCGAAACGGCAGGAGGTGTTCGGAGAGGACCGGCCCTTGCAACCCACGGCACACCACATCCGGTTGGCAGACACGGCCCACGGCTTGGGCAATGCCGACATGAGCCGCATCGACCTGGTGCGGGTGGGATGGGAAGGGGAGGCGCTGATCTAGGGACCCTACACCTGCTGTCTCTCGAGCAGGATCTGGTTCGTTTCGGATCTGGATTCCCCCACCGCGGTGATGTAGACGGCCTTCCGGTCCCAGACCGGACAGGCATACTCGCATGCGCCGCAGCCGATGCAGAGGGCCGGGTCGACCTGGGGCCGCTGCACGGGCACCTCCTCCCCATCACCGTTGATGGCGACCTCTTCCTTCAGATAGATGGCCTTCGGGGTGGTTGGGCACCACTCCTCACAAACGATACAGGGGGTGGCCATGGCCCAGGGTAGGCAACGCCCCCGGTCGAAGAAGGCCGTTCCAATTCGATTTGGAGGCGTCGAATCGTCTCCAACCTTTTGGGCCAGGCTCAACTCCTCGATGGCCCCGGTGGGGCAGACCTGTCCGCAGAGGGTACAGGTCGGCTCGCAATACCCGATCTTGGCGATGAGGTAGGGGGTCCAGAGCCCCTCGAAGCCTGCCTCGAGCATGGTCGGATGCAAGGCATTGTTCGGGCAGACGCGCATACACTGACCACAACGGATGCATCGGCCCAGGAAGTCCTCTTCGGCTAAGGAGCCCGGGGGACGCACCAGGAGGGGGTTGGCCTTCGCTTCGAAGGCATCACCGGAGCGGAAGAGGGCCACGGCTCCTACCCCTCCGGCCACCGAAGCCAGAACCTTCCGGCGAGTCACATCCACCTTCGCGGTTCCAGCCGGGTTCTCCCGGGTGTCAGGCTGGGTGGGGAAGAACCGGAAGTGGAGTGCTCCGTCGGGACAGGATGCTTGGCAGTTCAGGCACAAGTGGCACTCGGCTTGGTGCCAACGCTCGCCCACAATGGGGTTGTCGCCTCCCTGACAGTTCAAGAGGCACTTGTTGCACCCGCCGCAAGCCTTCTCGTCCTTCTGCAGTCCGAAGATGGCGAACCGGGAGAAAACCCCCAGCAAGGCCCCCAGGGGACAGATTCCCCTGCACCAGAAACGGGTGAAGACCCGGTTCAGGAGGAGGATGGCGGCGAAGAAGGTGCCGATGAGGAGGACCCCGTGGTAATGAGCCTGCCGGAAAGGAAGCACGGCGGCGGACAGCGCCCAGTAGATTCCATCGGCTACCGCTGACAGGGCTCCGATTCCGGTCGCGTCTGCGCCAGCCACCAGTGCAAGGGCTCCCGTATGGAGCATCGGAAGGACTGCGGTTCCCAGAGACCGGGCCAGGAGGGGGAGTGGGTCCAGGAGCCCCGCCTGGAGACTTCCCAGAAGGGCGGAGCCCAGAACCAGGAAGAGGATGTAGTACTTGATGCGTTGGTACGGCTTGTACCGATTCGACTCCAGGAGCCTTTTCCCCTTCCGCTCCTTCCTCTCCGACTTGAACGCCGACATCCAGTGGTTCAGCGTCCCCAAGGGACACATCCAGCCGCAGAAGAAACGGCCCAAGAAAATGGTGGGGATCAGGATGACCAGCGACCAGAGAAGTCCCTTATAGAGCGTCCCCCCGGCGAGCAAGGTCATGAGCGCTGCCAGTGGATCGAACTCCAGCGCAATGGAAACGGGATAGGGGAGAGAGATTTCCGAGGCTTCGGTGGGGCTGAAGTCCACGTCGAAGGTGGTCTTCAGAACCAGCCAGAGAAAGAGAGCGAAGAAGGAGATCTGGGAGGTGCGCCGAAGGTTCCGAACAGTGCGACTGGTCATGGGCACACCACCGAGATTCGCACTACCGGACTCCCGCCGTCAAATTCGAAACCGAGGCTGAACCGGACTCCGGACCACATGCTTTCGTTGGCAATCATCCCAGGACCTCCTGAAATCCGGAGGCCCGGTAGTCCATGGAGCCCAGACCCGCCTCCTGGGCCAGGACGATGTGCCCCACCTGGTCCGGCAAAACGCCAAGGTACTCTACGGAGCGGGCATCGGCTGCCACCTGATCGGTAGCGCAAAGGACCGTGTTCCGGACCTCTACATAATCCAGGGAACCGCCCTGGGGACCACCCCTGACCATGACTCGGGTCCCATCCACCACGGTAAGGGTCGGTCGCACGAATGCCGCCAGGTCGACGATGGACTCCTCGATGGCTTGGTGGAGGCGATTCCTCCGGCCGCCGAGGATCCCGTAGAGGTTCTTCATGCCGACCGTGCAGCGGGTGAGGTTGTGCTGCTTGATGACCGGCATGTTGATGAATCGGTCGGTCTCGATGAAGTGCCGGAGGACGGGCCATGTAGTGAGCACCGTCCCCCCAAGGTTCGCCTCCACCATGTCCTCCTCGGCAGGCAAAAGAACCGTGGCCCCAGCGGCCTCCCCTGCCTCCCGGATCCCCGACCGGAGAAAGCTCCGCCTCGGGTCGTTGCAGGAGTTGTCCACCACCTTCACCTCGGCAGCCCCGGCCTGTAGGCAGAGGCGAACCATCTCTCCTACCAACTCTGGATGGGTGTTGGCACCCTGGGCCGGCGTCCGGTCCCAACCCACGTTGGGCTTCACCACCACCCGCTCCCCGGTCTTTATGAAGCGCCCGATCCCGCCGATGGCATCCAGCGCGGCGTTCAGGGCCATGGTGGGATCGGTGTTTGTGGCCTGGGTGATGACGGGTAAAGACGGATCCGGGGGCACTTCGAAGCTGACGTTCTTGGTCACCACCGCGGATCGACGGGTCGTGTCCCGGTTGTGGAAGAGGGCCCCGGTTCCACCAGTCGCCGCTGCCAGAGCCACGGCCGGTACGCTCTTCTTGATGAAATCCCTGCGCTCCATGGATATTCGCGTCCCGCCATCGTCCTCAGCGGGGCCGCACCCCCCTTTCCGATCAGGCTCCCAGGGCCCCAATTGGGCCTCAGGGCCAGTATACGGTTGGGACGAGGAACGCGGCAAACCCATGGAGGAGGATTTGATGAGTCCCGAGAAACGAGTCAGTCGACGGGGGTTCCTGAAGTCCACCGGTGCGGCGGTGATGGGGGGCGGGGTGCTTTCCGGCGCAACGCCCGCGGGCGTTGCTCAGGGGCAAACCCAGGAACCGCGGATTCGGGAGTACCGGACGTTGGGCCGCACCGGGTTCGATGTCTCCGATATCAGCTTCGGGACGGGGAGCCTGGACAACGCCAACGTGCTGGCCGTGGCCCTGGACATGGGGATGAACTACATCGACACCGCCGAGCACTATGTCAACGGAAGGGCGGAGCGAACCATCGGTGAAGTGCTGCCCGGCAGGGACCGGGCGTCCCTTTTCATCACAACCAAGCTCAACCTCTCCCACGCGAGCGTCGCCCGAGGACGAGACTCGAAGGAGCAGATCAAAGAGAGGTTCCAGCGGTGCCTGGAGAACATGGGGACGGACTACGCCGACTGTCTCATGATCCACCTGACGCCCAGCGTTGACATGGTCACCCATGAGGGTTTCCACTCCGCCTTCGAGGAGCTCAAGGCCGAGGGTCGAGTTCGGTTCCTGGGCCTCTCCAACCACGGGATGCAGCACGCCGTGTATGGTGGGATCGAGGAGTCCATGGAGGATGTCATCGGTGCTGCCGCCGAGGACGGCCGCTTCGACGTGGCCCTCTTCGTCTACAACTTTCTCCAGAAGGAACAGGGAGAACGGATCATCCAGGCTTGTCGGGCCAAGGACATGGGGGTCACCCTCATGAAAACGGACCCCGTGGGGATCAGCTCCATCCTGGGTGAAGGCCTGGAAAGTGGACGGCGAGTCTCTGAGGCCCGGGAGCGGGTCATTCGCGACTATTTGAGGTGGACCGAGGCGGCCGAGGAGTTCAAGAGACGCCACGGACTCGAATCCGAGACCCAGGTCCGGGAC
Organism: uncultured bacterium; assembly: GCA_965365235.1. Lineage (GTDB taxonomy): Bacteria > Gemmatimonadota > Gemmatimonadetes > Longimicrobiales > Gaopeijiaceae > CBDUAX01. The sequence continues at coordinate 3,029 of CBDUAX010000187.1, read as the reverse complement.
GCCGCAACCAAGTTCTGTCTCGATCACTCCGGGGTCCACACCGTCTGCGCCACCATCAACAGTTTCGATGTTCTGGAAGCTTTCGTGGCCCTCTCGGGGCAGCGCTTGACCGAGACAGAACGACCCTTGCTGGCCAGCTACGAAGATCTCCTGGGCTCCTTCTATTGCCGGCACGGGTGCGGGATCTGCGAGCCGGCTTGTCCACACCAGGTCCGGGTCAACGACGTCCTTCGCTACGGCCACTATTTCCACGCCCAGCGTCGGGAGAAACAGGCCATGCAGAAGTATGCAACCCTCCCGGGGATTGCTGCGGGTGGATGTCTGGATTGTGAAGGGCAATGCGAGGAGGCCTGCCCATACGGTGTCCGGGTCCGGGCCCTGCTGGCCCGGGCTCATCAGAGATTGACCCTGGCCTGAGGGACGGGCGCCTGGTGCGTTCCGGCCTTACCTTGTCCCTGACTTCCCTTGCCGACTAGCCGCCACAGGAGCAGAGCCATGGAGAACCGCACAGGTGACAAGAAGGAGAAGAGCGGAGTTTCCCGGAGAGACTTCGTTCGGACAGGCGGCGCGGTCCTGGCCGGCGGAGCGGCCCTGGCTGGCGGGGCGATTCCTGCCGGGGCCGAGACTCGCCGGGTCGGAAACGAGCTGCGAGGGAGTCTCTTCCCTAATGCCCAGGGGCAGGAGGCCCGAATCCAGGCCTTCCGTACCCTTGGGCGTACCGGGTTCCAGGTCTCCGATATCGGGATGGGAAGTGTTCCCCTCAGAGAGACGGCGGTCGTGCGATACGCCTACGACAAAGGCGTCAATTATTTCGACACCGCAGAGAGCTACGGGAACGGAGCCGCGGAACGGGCCATCGGCGAAGCCATGCAACACATGGATCGGGACAAGATCTTCATTGCCTCCAAGGCGAGAGTTCGGGAGGGTGAGGACGCCGAGGCCGTGGTGCAGAAGGTTCGTCAGAGTCTGGAACGCCTTCAGACCGACTACGTCGATGCCTATTCGATGCACGCCGCCTCCACCGTCGAAGCTCTGAATCACCCCGGGTTTCATGAGGCCATGGATCTCCTCAAGGCGGAAGGCAGGGTCCGCTTTCGGGGAGTTTCCTATCACGGCCCCGGCAGAGAAACCGACGAACCGACGGTGGACGTTCTGAGCGCGGCAGCCGAGGATGGCCGCTTCGACATGATGCTCCTGGTCTACAACTTCATGAACCACGAAGACGGCGACCGGATCATGGCGGCCTGCAAGGCCAACAACGTCGGCACGACAGCGATGAAGACGTCTCCAGGCTCCATCCGCTACGAACCCGTGGATCCGGAGAATCTGACAGAGAGCCAGGAGCGGTACCTCGATCGTTTCATCCAGCGAGGTCAGACCCGGGAGGCGGCCATGGAGCGCCTCCGTGCCCAGGCCGAGCGTCAAAGAGACCTGTACGATCGGACGCGTCCCTTTGCTGAACGCTACGGGGTGCAAACGGCAGAGCAGCTCAGGGTGGGAAGCATTCATTGGGTCCTCCAGAATCCAAACATGCATACAGCCTGTGTGGCCTTCACGGACTTCGGACTGGTGGATCGCGTGGTACCCATCTCAGGGACTGCCCTCACCGCCCCGGAGGAGGAAATGCTCCAGGAGATCAAGCTGGCGCTGGATGGCCAGTATTGCAGGCATGGTTGCTTCGAGTGTGTGGGGACCTGCCCCACCCGGGTGCCTGTCAGCACGATCATGCGGTATGCCTACTACTACGAGGGCCAGGGGCTGGAAAAACACGCCATGTCCCTCTATGCCGGTTTGGAGGGCCCAGGGGCCTCGGCCTGCCTGGACTGCCCGGGGCACTGCGAGGGTGCCTGCCGATTCGGCATCGACATTCAACCGAATCTGCTCCAGGTGCACAACCTGCTGACCCTGGCCTGATTCGAACCCGGAGGTAGTGACGTGTTCCTGACGAAAACCGGGAGGTTTCTATATCTGGCCGTCCTTTGCCTCTCTCCCTGTCTGGTTTCCTGCTCGGGTGGGGAGCCGGGAGCAGGAGGTGGGGCGGAGCCGGACTTCCCTGTGGTGGAGGGGTGGTCCCAGGTCGGTGAACTCCTCACATACGACGCCGACAACCTTTGGGAATACATCAACGGCGCCGCTGAGCTCTTCGTGGAGTTCGGAGTCCAGACCTGTCGGGTCACCGATCTCAGTCACGGCGACGTGACAGTGACGGTGGACCTCTACGACATGGGCAACCCGTTGAACGCCTTCGGCGTGTACGAGCGGGAGAAACCCGGCGACGACGTAGTGGTCCCAAATGCTGTGGCCGGCGTGGTCTCCGCACCCTACCAGGCCCTGCTTGTGAAGGGGAGCACCTACGCCAAGGTGAACACCCTGGAGGGGGAGCTTACCGAGGCTTCCGGTCTCGAGCTCCTTAGAGCGCTGGCAGCGGCCCTTCCTGGCACAACCTCCCCCCCTCAGGAGTTCGATCTCCTTCCGGAAGCCGGCAAGGTGGCTGGGACCGATGGATACAAACCCCTGGCTTTCCTGGGCCAAGCCGGCCTTTCCGATTGTCTCTACGCCGAATACTCGAAGGGTGGAGAGGCTTCCTGGCAGGGCTTCGTGGTCCTCCCCTCTGCTGCTGCCACAGTGTGGAGCGAAGTGTCAGGTGCCTGGGATTCCGTGGAGCACAATGGCGAAACGGTGTTCTTCACCGAGGTCCCCTACAGTGGGTTTGTCGGCCTCGTGAGAAGAGGGGAGGGTGTGTTCGGGGTGGCGGAGGCTGAGGACCAGGCCCAGATGCTGGCTCGATTGGAGGGTTTTTTCGAATAGAACTCAGGACAGGGGGCCCCTTCTTTTGACATTGAGGACCTCTGGACTCCAACACCTGCGACGGGATGCCCGTGAATCCTCAATTTGAATACCATCGGCCGTCCACCGTTGCAGCGGCATGTCAGCTCCTCCTCGAGCTGGGTCCGGAGGCGCGGCCCCTGGCGGGAGGTACGGATCTTCTCGTGGATTTCCGGCGGGGCTCGGTCATGCCGCGCCACGTG
>CBDUAX010000186.1:0-8325 GCA_965365235.1 uncultured bacterium | reverse complement strand
GGGAGATGACAATACAGATCCCCGTGGCTGAGAAGAAGACCGATTCCATCCCCCCCCAAAGGAACACCCCCCCCATCAGGAGAGGCCCGAGGGCCTGGCCGGTCCGGATCACCATCCCGTTGACCGACATGAAGACGGCCCTGTGTCGGGGAGGAGCCAAATCCGCCAACAAGGTGAGGACCACGGGGTAGTTCAGCCCCTGACCGATCCCGAAGAGTGCCACGGGGATCGTTGCCCACCAGTGCCCGGGCAGGAAGGGGACCGCCACGAAGGAGGCCGCAAAAAACACGAAGGCACCGGGGAGCATCCGTTCCGCGGGCAGGAAGCCACTCAGCTTCCCGAGCCGCGATGCGGTGAGGGCGGTTGCCAGAGACCCCATCGTCATGATGGGGCCGATCTCCAGAGCCGATGAGGAAAATCGGTCAGCCAGAAAAAGGGGGATGAAGGTCATGTAGGCGCCGTAGAGCACTACAAACGAGAGCAAGGTAGCCAGGTAAAGGCCCACAACCTTCCGGTGCCTCATTCCAACAGATGCTTCCTTGAGGTAGGAGAGGAAACCGGAAGGGGATTGGGTGGCAGGGAGGCGGAGTCCAAAAAGCACTGCCAGCGCCACCCCCAGCCCCAGAATCGGCAAGGCGAAGGGAAGGTGCCACCCGAATACCGCCAACGCCCCGCCCAGCGATGGATAGAGGGCGGAGCCCAGGCTCAAGACGGAAGCCTTGTAACCCATGGCCGCAGCGCGCTCCTCGGCCCCGAAGAGGTCACCGATGAGGACTGCCGTGAGGGAGCCCAGTGATGCTCCTCCCAACCCTTGGAAAAATCTGAGAAAGAGGAGTGTCTGGAAGTCCCTGGCCAGGGCGCATGCGCTCCCGGCCAGAGCGAACAGGACGAGAGCAGGGACCAGGACTTGCTTCCTGCCCAAACGATCGGCCAGGACACCCAGGATTGGAGTGAAAACGATCCCCGGGAGGGCGTAGACGGTAATGAGGAGACCCACCGCACCGGGATCGATTCCCAACGCGTCGACGACCTCTGGGAAAACAGGGGTGATGGCTGACACGCCCAGGACGGCCATCAGCGTGATGCTGCAGATGATCTGGAGGTCACGGTTCAGAAGAAGGTGCTTACCGCCGGTGCGTTCGTTCCCTGGAGGAATCCTCACTACTCGAACCGGTCCATTTGGTGGTCATACCGTAAGAGGACCTCACGGAATGCAATCTCCTCCGCTGCCAGGACAAAAACCGTTGAGGGGAGCGTGTCCGTTCGGTCCCGCAGTTGGGCGTAATAGCTTTCGAAGCTGCCCGGTTCCGGCCTGGCAATTCCCATTAAGACCAGGTCTGCGTCTGAAGACGATTCTTCCAGGATCTCGAAGAAGGTTTTGCCGTTGGAAACCAAGACGTGTGGCTCGGCACCGGTTCGGGTCCGCTCAGCCATGATGGCGAGGTTGGTTCGGGCTTCCCGTGCGGCCTCCTCCGTCGGCACGACCATTTTCAACCGGACACGTGCATTCTGCCACCGAATACTGCTCTGGAGAAGGTAGGCCAGAATCAACATCAACGCGCCGTTCCCCTGAAGCCCGCCCCACCAGATGTCGATGACCCGTCGATTTCGGTATCCCAGCTTCTCATCGTCCCGGACGATGATGACGTTTTTTCGTGCGAAGTAGAATCGCTCGACCATCCTACAGTAACGGGCCCTGTGGTCCGGATCCTGGTTGTCCCCCAAAAGAACCGTGTTGGGAACAAGCGTACCGAGTCCGTAGGTCTCAACCAGTACCTCCGAGCCGGCGAAGGGGTCCTTGGCCGACACCACCCGGACCAGGGCCTGGATGCCTCGTTTGGACAGGAAGTCCCGGATTCCCAGCTCCAGGGCTTGTTTCCGTTCCAGGCTCACCGATTCGGTGGCCAGGACCGTGGCAACATTCAGGATGCCGCGGTTGTGCGTGATGGATGTGGCCAGCTCCAGGAGATGCCACCGCTTCATGGGGGCACCGCTCAGGACCAGAAGATGGGGACGCCAGTTCCGAGGATCGACCTGCTTCTTGAGTCTCATGAGACCGGCCCGGGTGAGGGCGAGCCAGATTCCCATTCGAACGTCTCCCCAGGCGGCCTCCAGCCCCTGACGCTCGAGGAGGAGAAAGATGGCCAGGACAAAGACGGCAGCGACCAGAGTGGCCAGGGGGTTGATAAGGAACATCACCGCCGCGCAACCGGCGGCACCAAGAATCGAAAGGGACCAGTGGACTTTGAAGAGGGGCCGGAACGAAGGGCTCTGGAGGAGCTTCTCGATTCCGGCTGAGATGTTCAAAACCCCGTACGTGGTGAGGAAGAACATGGTGAGGATTGGCGCAATCACATTTAGATTCCCGAACCATACGGCCACCAGGGCCAAACCCATCGTCAGAAAGGTTCCGGCTCTGGGCTCGTCATCGGGGCCGCTTCCGGAACCAAGCCAACTCAACCTCTTGGGGAGAACCCCATCTCGGGCCAACGCCTGGAGCACCCGGGGTGCCCCAAGGATGCTCCCCACGGCGCTGGACAAAGTGGCGCCCCAGACGCCGAGGAGGATCGCATCTCCCCAGAACGCCATCCTCCTCATCACGAGGGGATCAGAGATCAACGCCCCTGATTCCCCTCGCCAAATCAGGAGTAGGGGGATGGTCATGTACACCAGGAATCCAACACCAATGGCAGCGAAGGTACCGCGTGGAATTGAACGACCCGGGTTCTCCAGGTCCCCGGACATGTTTACCCCTGCCATGATCCCGGTGACCGCCGGGAAGAACACTGCAAAGACGGTCCAGAACGGCACGGGGCTCTGATTTTGAGCCAGCGCCAATTCGGCGGGAGTGCTCTCCACGGGGGAGCCGAAGAGGAGGGAAAGCAGGGAGAGGCCGATGGCTCCCATGATGAAGTACTGGGCCCGAATGGCTACCCGGGCGGATCGGATGGCGAGGATCCCCACGCCAACGGTTGTCAACAAACCGACGACCCTGACGTCGAGGGATGGGAAAGCGCCCACGACGCTTTCGGCGAAACCCACCGTATAGAGCGCCACCGAGAGTCCCTGCGCCAAGAAAAGGGGGATGCCCACGGAGCCCCCGGCTTCGATCCCCAGGGACCGGGAGATCATGTAGTACGCGCCGCCGATCCTCACACGTTGGTCGGTGGCGATGGCGGCGATGGACAGAGCGGTGAGGAATGTGATGGAGGTGGAGAGGGTGACGATAAGGAATGTGCCGGCGAGTCCGACGTTACCCACCACCCATCCGAACCTGAGGTACATGATGACCCCAAGGATGGTGAGGATCGAAGGGGTGAAGACGCCGCCGAAAGTACCCAAACCACCGGGCTTTCCCGAAACCACCTCGATCCGGTCGGGTGTCAGGGTCTTCGCCGATCGGTCCGCCACGTAAAGCTACCTCGATCTTTCGTTTGGAGGAGAACACCCGCGGTCAGGAGCGCCTTGCCGAAGGAGTTCCCATCGAAATACCCACCAACAGATGGGGCTGCTTCGGCCTCCAGGACTCCGCCGGACCCGTGTGAGGACTTGGGGAAGTTGCCCCACCCCCGCCGGAGGATCAAGATTGACCCATGCGCATCACCCTTTTCCTGCCCTGTTTCAATGACGCGCTTTTCCCCCAAACCGGGATCGCGACGGTCCAGCTCCTTCGATCCCTGGGGTGCCAGGTCGACTTCCCACCAGATCAGACCTGCTGCGGCCAGATTCACTTCAATACCGGGTTCCGGCGAGAGGCTTCCCTCCTCTTGGACCGCTTCCTGACCGTGTTCGGGAACGCTGAGCAAATCGTGGCCCCATCGGCGTCGTGTGTTGCGATGATCCGGGAACAGTATCTGGAACTGGCTCTTTCCACCCACCGGGGTGCCCGGATCGAAGAGGTCAGGGAGGTGGGGCAGCGGACCTACGAGCTCTCGGAATTCCTGGTGGGGGTCCGGGGGGTGGAGGATGTGGGGGCCTCTTTCCCACACAGAGTCACCTACCATCCAACCTGCCATTCCACTCGCTCCATCGACGTGGGAGAGGCCCCACTCAAGCTCCTTCGAGCCGTGAAGGAGCTTGAGTTGGTTGACCTGGACACTGCGGAGGACTGCTGTGGGTTCGGAGGCACCTTCTCGGTCAAGAACCCCCACACTTCCACAGCCATGTTGGCGGACAAGCTCCAGTCCGTCACCAGGAGCGGCGCCGAAGTACTCACGGCTGTGGACAACTCCTGTTTGATGCACCTTGCCGGGGGGATGCGCAGAGAGGGGCTCCTGGCTGAGGTGAACGGGTCAGAAGGCGACGCCGGCAACGTAGGGAAGGGCGTCCGGGTAATGCACCTTGCTGAAATTCTGGTTCGCCAAGACCGGGGGAATACGTGAGGGAACGGAGCGGGGGTCCACATCCGACCTTCCCCTCGGCTGCCCCTCGGGCGTTGGCCGATGGTCAGCTCCGTCGGAACCTCGGGAGGGCCACGACGGCCATACGGGCCAAGCGGGCTGCGGTGGCAGGTGAGCTTCCGAACTGGGAGGCTCTTCGTGAGGCTGGCCACCGAATCAAGGAGGAGGTTCTCAGGAACCTCGACGGGTATCTCCTTCGCCTCGAAGAAAGTGTATCGGACGCTGGTGGGCACGTGCATTGGGCGAGGGATGGGGATGAGGCCCAACGGATCATCGGCCGACTCGTCTCGGCGACTGGGGCCCGAGAAGTGGTGAAGGTGAAGTCGATCACCACCGACGAAGTAGGACTCAACGAGGCCCTCTCGGCTCAGGGGGTGGAAGCCATCGAGACGGATCTGGCTGAGTTGATCATCCAACTCGCTGGTGAGACGTCCTCCCACTTCCTGGTCCCGGCCATCCACAAAAACCGAACTCAGATACGGGACCTTTTCCGAGTCTCTTTGGGGCGCCCCGGCCTTTCCGACGAGCCCGGTGAGTTGGCCGAAGCCGCGCGCCTTCACCTTCGAAAGAAGTTTCTGGAGGCAGAGGTGGCCATCAGCGGTGCCAACTTTGCCATCGCCGAGACGGGAACGGTCGGGGTGGTGGAGTCGGAGGGAAATGGACGGATGTGCTTGACCCTTCCCAAAGTCCTCATCTCTCTGATGGGCATTGAGAAGGTCCTTCCGACCTATCAGGACCTGGAGGTCTTCCTTCAGCTTCTCCCCCGGTCGTCCACCGGGGAGAGGATGAACCCCTACACCACCCTCTGGACCGGTGTGACCCCCGGGGACGGTCCGGAGGAATTCCACCTGGTTCTCCTGGACAACGGCCGAACCAGGGTCCTGGCGGATCCGATTGGGCGGCAGGCCCTCCACTGCATCCGGTGCAGCGCATGTCTGAATATCTGCCCGGTGTATGAACGGGTGGGGGGACATGCGTATCATGCAACCTACCCGGGTCCTATCGGCTCCATCCTTACCCCACAGCTCCTTGGGCCGGGGAAACACGACTCTCTTCCATTCGCCTCGACCCTGTGCGGGGCCTGTGCCGACGTGTGCCCTGTCAAGATCGAGATCCCCCGGGTCTTGCTTCACCTGAGGGGAGTGTCGGTGGAGGGGAGCCGTTCTCCACTTTCCCGAGCAACCTCCGGTTTTCGGGCCTCTTCCTTCCAGGAGCGGCTCCTCATGCGAGGCCTTGCCCGAGTCTTCCGATCCACCGCCCTCTATTCCCTTGGTCTGCGGTGGGCCCGACGTGTGCAGAAGCGGATTGCACAGGGCGGTTGGGTATCACGGATTCCGGGGTACGGCTCGGGCTGGACCCATAGTCGGGACCTGCCCGCTCTTCCCCAGGAGAGCTTCCGTGAGTGGTGGAGCCGTGAGGGATCTGGAGGGTCGGAATGAGCGGTTCGTCCCGGGAGGTGATCCTGGCCAGGATCAGGGCAGGGATCGGTGAAAAGCCGCTCGGGGTCCCCCCAAAGCGACCTGAGGGTGGGTGGTGGGAGGGATCGAAATCAGATGGGATCCGCCCCTCCCTGGGGACCCGACGGACCTCCCGACAGGTCCGGGAGTTGTTCAGGGACCGGGTGTCCGAGTACCGAGCGGAGGTTTCGGCCTCGTCGCCCGCCTCTCTTTCCACGGGCATCGCGGGTTCCCTGGGCAGGAGGGGGGTTCGGCGCCTTCTCGTTCCACATGGGATTCCCTCGGAGTGGTTGGCGTCCGTCGATGCAGAGGCGGTGGAAATCCTTGTGGATGGACGCCCGAACCGGCCGCTTTCCGTCGGGCAGCTGGCCTCCGTGCATGGTGTCCTGACGGGGTGTGCCCTGGGGATCGCAGAGACCGGAACCATCATTCTCGATTCCGGGCCGACTCAGGGACGTCGGGCCCTTTCGCTACTCCCCGACTACCACCTTTGTGTCGTGTTTTCTTCGCAACTCAAGGAGACGGTTCCGGAGGCAGTCTGCGTCCTGGCGGGAGGATTCGCTTTTCATCGGAGACCGGTTACCCTGGTCTCCGGCCCCTCGGCGACATCCGACATCGAGTTGATCCGCGTTGAGGGCGTTCACGGCCCTCGAAGCCTGGAGGTGATTCTGGTAGAGGACACCGAGTAACCATGCTTCGGTCTACCGCTCGGCTCCTTCGAACCGAGCCTGAGGTCCTGGCCCTCTCATTCGCTCGGATGGCGGACGCCCTGGGCAACAGCCTCCTGATCATCCTTCTTCCCCTCTACATCGCCGAACAACCGTCCGAGTGGCTGAACCTCCCCGTCGAGACCCAGGTCGGATTGGTCATCTCCCTGTACGGGTTTCTCTTTGCCTTCGCCCAACCTTTTGCAGGGGTCCTGACCGACCGGGTCGGGCGCCGGAAACCCTTCATTCTGGTCGGGCTGGTCTTGATGATGCTGGCCACCCTGGGGTTCATGTTCGCGCACCGGTACGTATGGATCCTCACCCTCCGGTGCATCCAGGGGTTGGGAGTTGCCCTGATCATCCCGTCGGTCCTTGCTCTCATCTCCGGAGTCACGGAGAAGAGGACCCGGGGGAATGCCATGGGCGTCTACAGCACCTTCCGGATGGTGGGCTTCGCTACCGGACCCCTTCTGGGTGGTTTTCTCCACGTCTACTTCGGGTTCAACGCAGCTTTCCTGGTGGGGGCAGGGTTCCTCACGGTGGCGATCCTCCTTGTCCAGTTCACCGTGGAGGACCTGGAGGAGGGCGGTGAGCCGGGGTCCCCGGCGGGGCTGGGCCGGGAAAAGCCATCCGGATTCTCCTTTCCCACAGGGACGAATCTGACCCTCATGGGCAGCACCATCGTGATGGCCAGCTCCCTTTCCATGATCTCCGCGCTGGAGACCGAGTTCAATTCTCGTCTCAGCCAGACTGCACTGGGTTTCGGACTCGCCTTCAGCGCTCTCACGGTCTCCCGGCTCTTCGTACAGATCCCTGTGGGCCGACTCTCGGATCGGATCGGGCGAAAGGTCTTGATCGTGGGGGGGTTGGTGGCTCTGGCGCCCATCACGGTCCTCTTTGGCTATGTGGCCTCGACGGTCCAGTTGATCAACCTCCGGCTCCTTCAGGGGATCGTTACGGCTTGCATCGCTGCGCCCGGGTTTGCCCTGGCCGGGGACCTCGCCCGCAAGGGAGGAGAGGGCCGTGAGATGAGCTTCGTCACGATGGGCTTCGGGCTGGGGATGGGAGTGGGACCCTTGATCGCCGGGGCTCTGGGGGGTTACCTGGGTTTCGAGGTTCCATTCTGGGTTGTGGGCGGGATGTCTCTCGTGGCGGCCTTTTCGGTGGGGCGGTGGGCGGAGGAGAGCATCCGGCCATCCGGGGATGGACTTCTGGAGGTGGAAGAGCCAGAGGCGTGACGGAACGGGTAGGGTCCTTTTCCCTGACGATGTGAGGGTACTGGTGGAAATCTCTCTGGGCATCCAGGCATCTCTGGCGCTCCTTCCCATTCTTCTCGCCGGCGTTCTCCTGGTCGGGTTTCGGGTCCCCGCCAAGTGGGCCATGCCCGCAGTCTACCTCGCCGCCGTTATCGTCGGGGTTGGCTTTTGGCGGATGGAGTGGGTGAGGGTGGCAGCGGCATCGATCCAGGGACTCTTCCTGACCTTCGATCTCCTCTTCATCATCTTTGGTGCGCTTCTCCTCTTGAACACTCTGGAGCGGTCGGGTGGCGTGGCTTCCATCCGCAGGTCATTTCATGCCATCAGCGACGACCGGCGCATACAGATCATCCTGTTGGGATGGCTTTTTGGGTCGTTCATTGAGGGGGCCAGTGGGTTCGGGACGCCGGCTGCGGTGTGCGCCCCTTTGATGGTTGCCATGGGGTTTCCGGCTGCTGCGGCCCCGCCGCGGCGCGCACGATCTTCTCCGCCACGCGGGCGGTCA